>CAYTEI010000016.1:0-28610 GCA_964436705.1 uncultured Thermococci archaeon | reverse complement strand
TTTTGGCACATTACGACGTTGGCTCCGCTTTGTTTTATCTTGTCTACCATTTCTTTGAGCATTTCTTCTTCTTGGTCTAGGAAGTCTTGTAGTTGGTCTGGGCTGTTGATGTTTAGTTCGGCATCAGTCTCAGTTTCTTCTACTTCCATTGCGCTGTCGATTAGTGCGATTTTTGCATCTTCTATTTTACGTGGCATTTCGCTGTTTACTTTTTCTTTGTCTATGATTACTCCTTGGATTAGTTTGGAGTTTTCTATGCTTCCGCCTTCTTTCTTCTCTATTTTTACGTTGTCTAGGTCTATGTTGGTTCCGTTTGTTTTTTCCATGACTTCTTTTATTGCATTAAGTGAGAGTTCTGATAGGTGTTCTTTTGCTGTTTCTGCGCTTTTTCCTGTTATTGATGTTTGTGCTATTTTTCTTAGGGTTTCTTCATCGTCTACGTTTACATCTGTGGCCATGTCTTGGAGTATTTTTTGTGATTTTACTGATGCCATTCTGTATCCTTTGGTTATTACTGATGCGTGTATGTCTTGGTCTAGTAGGTCTTCTGCTTTTTTAAGTAGTTCTCCTGATAGTACTACTGCTGTTGTGGTTCCGTCTCCTGCGTTTTCTTCTTGTGATTCTGATACTTCTACCATCATTTTGGCTGCTGGGTGTTCTACGTCCATTTCGTCTAGTATGGTTGCTCCGTCGTTTGTGATTACTATGTCTCCGATGTTGTCGACGAGCATTTTGTCCATTCCTTTTGGTCCGAGTGTTGTTCTGACTGTTTCTCCTACTACTTTTCCTGCTTGGATGTTCATGGATAGAGCATCCTTTCCTTTCTTTCTTTCGGCGTCTTCACCCATTATGAGAATAGGTTGTCCGCCCATGTTTCCTAATTCTGGCATAATTATTACCTCTTTCCTTTCGGTATGAATAAGGTTATATATAAGTTTTTTGGTTTCTTGATATATCATATATTCGAATAAATTTTATCCCAACAATTAGTTTTTACCCGTAACTAAACTCGATAAGGTAATATTTTGTGATTAGTGAAAATAATTTTTTATATTTCTATATGAAATGTTAGAGATAGTGTAGACCCGAGCCGCTCATTTAAAATCTAAAAATCTAAAAGGGCGCATTTTTTATACTCAATAGAACCTATTTAATAATGAAGCTTTAGCTTTGGAGGAAGAAAGATGGATTTTTTTGGGACAGCAGGAATAAGAGGATCGATAAAAACTAAAGTTACACCAGAATTAGCATTAAAAGTTGGGAAAGCCTTAGGAACATATATATCAGGAGAAGAAAGGCCTAGAGTAGTAGTTGGTATGGATGCAAGAACCTCGGGGGATATGATTAAAAGTTCTCTAAAGTCTGGGATAATGCATTCGGGTTCAGATGTTAGGGATGTTGATATAGCTACAACTCCGGCAGTAGCATTCTTTACAGAAAGGATAGGTGATGCTGGAGTGATGATAACGGCTTCTCACAATCCCCCAACTGATAACGGAATAAAATTGTTCAATAGTGATGGATCTGAGTTCTTCATGGATCAAGAAGAAAGAATAGAGGAGATAATTAAGAATGAGGATTACAAAGAAGTAGATTGGAGGAATGTTGGATCTAAAAAACATATAAAAGTTGGTGACCTTTATCTGGATCACATAAATAGGTATGTAGATCATGATACTGATAAGAAAATTCTTTTAGATTGTGCTAGTGGTCCGGGATCTCTAGTAACCCCTTACGTCCTAAGAGATATGGGCTGTGAAGTAGTTTCTATGAACTCACATTTAGATGGTTATTTCCCCGGGAGAAAGCCTGAACCAAGACCTGAAAATATTAAACATATGTCTCCTATAGTTAGGGATATTAATGCCGATCTTGGGATTGCCCATGATGGTGATGCTGATAGAATAGCTATAGTTGACGAGAATGGTGAAATTGTTACTGAAGATACTCTGATAGCGTTACTTGGTGGATATTACGTTGAAGAAAACAATGGAGGAACTGTAATCACATCTATTAACACTTCTTTCAGGATAGATGAATACATTCAAGATAAGGGAGGTAGAGTAGAGAGACATGAATTAGGTAAATTACATCAAAAATTGAAGAAACCTGATGTTGTTTTTGCGGCAGAACCATGGAAATTTATTCATCCTGAGTTTGGCCCTTGGATCGATAGTGCAATCTCAGCTGGCATGTTATTAAAAATGATAGATAAGGAAGAAAAAACAATGTCAGAATTAGCAGCGGAAGTAAATGATTACCCTATTAAAAAAGAGAATATAAGATGTAAAGACGGTAATAAAGAGAAAACAATAAGTGAAGCTGAAAAGGTACTAAGAAAAGAATTTGAAGATCAAATTAAAGATGAAATAACTGTTTCTGGGATAAGATTAAACTTAGAAGACGGATCATGGATACTAGTTAGAGCCTCTGGAACGGAACCAAAGATAAGAGTATTTGTAGAAGGGAAAGATGAAGAGAGATTAAATCAATTGTATGAAAAAACCCATAATATTGTTAAAGAAATAGCTAAGGATAAGAATGGTGGATAATGTTAAAAATACCTGAACCCATATTTGAAGATATAATTGATCATTGCAAGGAAGAGAAACCCATTGAAGCCTGTGGGGTATTATCTGGAGAATCCAAGAACAAAGAGAGAATAGTAAAGAAATTATACCAGGCTAATAACGAATTAGAATCAAAAAACCGATTTCAAATAGATCCAGATGAATTGGTTGAAATTTATAGATCTATCGATGAAGAGGATCAAGAAGTCGTTGGAATATATCATAGCCATCCAGCAGAACCAAAACCCTCAAAAATAGATGAAAAGAAAGCAGTGTACCCAGATGTTTCCTATTTAATTATCTCGATACCTAATTTTGAATACGATTCCTATTATCTTGCGGAAGATAGAGAATTTGAAAAGGAAGAAGTAGAGATCTTATAAATTCTTTTTTCAAATTACCTTTTTCATTTTTGAATCATGATAACCTACAATGACTTCAGCATAATTGAACATTGAATCTACATCTTCGTCTCCAGTATCGATTCTTAATCCATCTATTGTCTGAAGCTTGTTAATAGTTGAAACAATCTTTATATTCTGCTTACCGATTTTCTTAATAACTGAAGGACTTATTTGCTGATTCCCACGTCCAAAAATGTATCCCTGACCCCCAATCGGGCTAATAAGAATCTTAACCATTTTTTCTTTATTAATCAGGTTTAGCAAGTCGGTTTCTTTTAGGTCCAGGTGGCAAGATTTTAATTCACCATTACTGAACTCCCCTAAGTCAATACCTAATAAAGTTGGATTAATCCCAATATCCTTCTCTATTTCCCCTACAGTAGTTCCTGGTCCAAAAATATAGATTTCATTATCCTTTATTTCTTCTCTTATTCTCAAAGAGATCATTTCCTTCTCTTTTGTATCATTCAGCTTTATTCCCTGTTTACTCCCAGGGATCTCTTGAGGATTAAAAGGAACAGGACAATACCCATAAATTTCTAATACAAAATCATCTGCTCTGAACTTTTCCTCATTAATATCCACGATCTCTAGTTCCTTAGTAGGTATATCGCCAACTAAAAATTTCGCTAAAATATTTGCAGCTTTACGAGGGCTAGAACCGAAGACTGAACTATAAACTTTTACACCTGAAGGAACACCAAGAATAGGTACTTCTTTGCCGATGACTCCATGAACATCTCTCGCAGTTCCATCTCCACCAACAAACACTAATAAATCAATTTTATCCTTGATCCTTTCAACAAATTCAATTGTATCATCCGAAGAAGTTTTGGGGAGATCGAAATCTCCATAGTTCTCCCAATTAAAATCCTTGTCGAAAATAATCTCATATTCCAAATCTTTATTATTAAGCAAATTCTGACCTAGCGGCCCTGGACCAGGTATCAGAGTGAGTTCAGGGAGATCTTTATTTTCAAGTGTTTTCAAAAATTTGTCAGCTCTTTTCCAAGCTACTGGTTCAGCACCTTTTTCTATTGCTTCATCCAAAACTCCGTCAGTACCTTTTAATGCAACTTTACCTCCCATGCCAGCAATGGGATTAACAATAAACCCGATATTCATCTTATCCCTGCAAAGGAGGTAAGAAAAAGAACAGAAAAATTATCTACCATACTTACCCGTTATTATAGTTTTATCGATTATATAGTTTTGAATATCTTCTACTAAATCTTTTTTTGGAGCTCCAGGCGCTAGATCTAGATCTGTTTCGAGGGCATAGAATTTGAATTTATATTCATGAGTTTCACCGGGTGGACAAGGTCCTCTGTAACCAATACCGCCAAATCCATTTCTTCCCTGCCTTGAATTACTGAGATCACTTATTGCTTTTTGTTGTGGTATTTCTTCTGGTACTTTTTTGAGATCAGCGGGTATATTCCATATAAGCCAGTGATCAAAGGTATTACCTGGAGCATCTGGGTCATCAACAATTATTGCTAACGATTCGGCTTCTGAATCAATGTCGGTGATCTTGATTTCTGGGGATATATCTTTGCCATCGCATGTGTATTTCTTGGGGATCATCTCTCCGTCTTTAAAAACTGTTTCTACTTTCATGTTATCCCATTTGGGTTTTATACATTTTATAGTTTATTTTTTATAAAAATTATGATTATTTTACTTATTTCGTCAAATCTTGTTTGGTTTTGATCTGTGAAATTTCTTTCACTATTTTATTAGATATTTTATTATTTCCGGCAACCACGAATGAATCTGTTTCTATTTCTTCTTTTTGCAGGTTTAAGGCTTTTCCTCCGGCCTCCTTTACTATTAAGATTCCTGCCGCTACGTCCCAGGGGTTCATTTTTATTTCCCAGTATCCGTCGAATACTCCGCTGGCTACCATACAGAGTTCAAAGGCTGCGGTTCCTATTCTTCTTATTCCTCCTACTTTTTTGATCATTCTTTTTAGATTATCTAGATTATTTCTTTCACTTGTCTTTCTGTCGTATGGAAATCCTGTTGCAATAACTGCTTTGTCTAACTCTTTTTTATTTGAGACTTGTATTCGTGAACCATTTTTATAGGCTCCATTGTTTTTTATTGCTGTGTAAGTATCATTGAAAGTTGGGACGTGTACACATCCTATTATTATATTTTTTTTATGTTTTAAGGCGATTGAGGTGCAATATATTGGAAATTTATGTGCGTAATTTATTGTTCCATCAATTGGGTCTATGATCCATGTAAATTCACTGTTTTTTTCTTCTTTTCCTGTTTCTTCAGCTAGTATAGAATGGTTTGGATATTTTTTTTCAATTTCTTCTTTAATTAATTGTTCTGATTCTTGATCAACTTCGGTAACTAGGTTAATGTCTTGTGATTTTGATTCGATATTTATTTGAGTATTTAGCTTTTCTTTTTGTATTTTTCCAACTTCTTTGGCCCATTCAATCGCTGAGTTAAGAAGTTCTTTTCGTTTATTATAGCTTATTTGATCTTTCATCTTCGACCTCTGTTCTTTTCTATCTTAGATCCTCAAAAATACTTTGTTTGAAAATTTTTCAATATGAACCTTTAAAAAACCTCCTTTATAAATGGTGTTTGGGGATACCTTGCCTGATTTAGATGTAGAAGTTGAAAATGTGGTGGCATCAGCTACTATTGAGAATGATCTTGATCTTAACAATATAGCTGAGATATTTGATAATATTGAATATAATCCTGAACAATTCCCAGGACTCATATATAGATTACAAGATCCAGAAACAGCAACCCTAGTATTCAGCTCAGGAAAAATGGTATGTACCGGTAGTTTATCTCCAAGCGAAGCAAAAAAAGCAATAAACAAGATCGTAGGAGATTTTAGAGAAAAAGATATTGAGATTACAGGCGAACCAAAAATCGAAATTCAGAACGTTGTAGCTTCATCAGACTTAGGTTCCAAATTGAACCTTGATGCAATAGCCATGGCGCTTCCACAGTGTGAATATGAACCGGAACAGTTCCCCGGACTAGTATACAGAGTTAAAGAACCCCGAGTGGTTATACTGTTATTCACTTCTGGTAAAATAGTTTGCACTGGTGCAAAAAGTGAGAAGGACATAGAAAGAGGAATTGAGAAAATAATTGAGAAGCTTAAAAAATACGATCTTTTTGGAGTATAGGATGAGTTACGAAGGCCCTATTACAGATAATCATATTCATATAGATCCTTATAATGGTGAAGGCCCAATAGAAACTGCAAATAAGTTTCAAAGGGCTGGCGGGACCTCGATGATAGTGATACACAAGCTTTCATGGAATTATGAAATTGAAGTGAAAGATTCATCAGATTTGAAAAAAGCAATGGACGAAACAATTGATTTTACTGAAAAGATCAATGAAGAAACTTCAGTCTCAGCTTATCCTGTTGTAGGTGTCCATCCTGCGGAAATAATTGAATTACTGAAGGATAATAGTGATGAAGAAACTAGAAGTATGGTAAGAGAAGCATTAGATTATACTAGGGACCTTTATATGGAAAATAGGATAGTAGGGATAGGCGAAATTGGTAGACCTCATTATGATGTTGATAAAGATAAATTAGAGTTGTCTCAAGATTTGATGGAATATGGGATGGAAATAGCTTCGGATCTGGATTGTCCCGTTCAGTTACACACAGAGAGTATGGGGAAGGAAGGGATAAGGGATCTTGGTGAACTTGGAGACCGTATTGGATTAAATAAAATAGTTAAACATTTTTCTCCTCCTCTTATTAATGTTTGTAAGGATTTTGGGATTCTTCCTTCAATTATTGCTAGGTCTGAAAATCTTGAGAAAGCTTTAAAGGAAGGGAATGATTTTTTGATGGAGACTGATTTTTTGGATGATTCAAGTAGACCTGGTGCTGTTTTAGGTCCTAAGAATGTACCTAAGAAAACTAAAAAATTGCTTCAAAGTGGTCTGATGGATGAAGAAGATGCATGGAAAATTCATAAAGATAATATAGAGAATTTATATGGTATTTCGATGGATTGAATATTGTTGGGTCTGTAGGTAATATGGGTTTTGAAAAGCTTATGTTGAGAAGGGCGAAACTTTTCAGTGGTTTCATCTATTTTTTAGTTTTATCTGCAATGATGTTTTTATTTCAAAATTCATTGGATATAGCTGGTTTTAGAATTTTTTATACTCCAATTAGTTTTGTTGTGTTTTTTGTTCTTCCTGGTGCAACGGCTATTGCTACTTATGCCGCTATAAAGATAAAAGAAGGTGAGAAAAGATTTAAAAATCTTTTTCAAAGTATTAATGACGGTATATATATTACAAATTTATCGAGAACTAAAATATTTGAAGTGAATAGAGCAGCATGTGAAAAAACTGGTTATACGAGAGATGAGTTGATTGAAAACAGTATGTGGAGTCTAGATAAGGATAGAGATAGAGAGGAAGCGATGGACATAGTGAAGGACTTAAAGAAAGGGGAATCTAAGAGATTTGAGGCTGTTCATATAAAAAAAGATGAAAAAGAATATGAAGTGGAGGTAAATGCAAGGAAAATCAATTATGAAGGTCGTGAGGCTATTTTAAATATAGCACGTGATATATCGGAAAGAAAAAGAATGGAAAGAGAACTAAAGAGGACTAACAAGAATTTAAAAGATTACACATATGCCGTTTCTCATGATCTAAAAGAACCTTTAAGAGGGGTTTCAACCTTTACAAGCTTTTTATTAGAGGATTACACATCTCAATTGGATGAAGAAGGAAAAGAATATCTTTTAAGAATGAGGAATACTGTTAATAGAATGGGGGACTTAATAGAGGATCTTTTGACTCTTTCACGTGTTGGAAGAAAACACGTTGAATTCTCTAAAGTTAACTTAAATGATCTTCTAGAAGAAATTAAGATGGATCAAATTAATAGGATAAGAGAGAATAATGCTGAAATTATAAATGATGATCTCCCTACTGTTGGATGCCAGAGAACCTGGATTAAGCAAGTTTTTTCTAATCTAATAAGTAATGGAATAAAATTTAATGATAGTGAGGAACCCAAAGTAAGGGTAAATTATAAGGATAATGGATCTTATTACGAATTCGTAGTAGCGGATAATGGTATAGGTATACCGGAAAAGCTTCAGGATAAGATCTTTAAGATTTTTGAGAGACTTAATTCTAGAGAATATGATGGTACTGGCGCAGGATTGGCTATATGTAAAAAAGTTGTTAAGGAACACGATGGAGAAATTTGGGTTAGTAGTGAAAGAGGCGAGGGAAGTGAGTTTCACTTTACTGTTAAGAAAGGTTTGATCGATTTGGAAAAGATCAATGGTGAGGAATAAATGTCTGATGAAAATGTAGTGATTATCGAGGATAACCCAACGGATATAAAGGTGTTTAAACGAGTTTTAAAAAGTTCTGGACTAAATGAAGAAAGTATTAAACCTTTTAAAAACGGTATAAAGGCTTTAAAATTTTTTAAAAGGAAATTAAATGATGATGATTTAGGAGTTTCCCTGATTATTTTAGATATGAAGCTTCCGGCTATGAATGGTCTAGAAGTGCTTAGAAGGATAAAGAGAAATAAAAGATTTAGAAAGATACCTGTTATTGTTGTGTCTTCTTCTGATCAAAGGTCTGAAATTGAAAAGGCTTATAAGATTGGTGTTAATAGTTATATTAAGAAGCCCACAAATTATGAGGACTTTGAAGAAAGTTTAGAGAAATTGAAAGATTATTGGCTTGAGTTTGATCAATTCTCTAATTTATAAGGTGGATTATATGGCCTCTGAAGAAAAGATTAACGTTCTTTACGTTGAAGATAATGAAAATGACGTTATTTTAATGGAAAAGGTTTTGAAAGATATAATGGATTTTGAATTTAATTTAGATAGTGCTAATACCGGTAGAGAGGGTCTAATGAAGTTTAGCGATGATTATGATTTTCTTCTTCTTGACAACAGGATGCCTGGGATGAATGGCTTAGAAGTATTAGATGAAGTAACGAGTAAAGAAAGTAATGTCCCTATAATTATGGTAACAGGTAAGGGAGATGAAAAAACAGCAGTAGAAGCTCTAAAGAAAGGAGCTTATGACTATATAGTAAAAGATGAATTAGATACAGAGAGAACAAAGGAAAGTTTAATGGAATTAATTGACTTAATAGGAATGATGAAAGGTGAAGAAGGTTCAGGGTTCTTCTCAGGATTAACTAGAAGGAGAAGTACTATAGGAGTCATAACTGATATACTAGAAGCTTCTTTATACGGAATTAACAAGACAAATTTAATATATAAAACCAATCTGAATTCAAAAAGAATTAAGAAGTATTTAGGATTTTTAATATCTAAAAGCTTTTTAGTAACAAATAAGGATAATGGTAAGAAATATAAAACAACAGAAAAAGGCAGGGATCTCTTAGAGCTTCTGAAAGAAGTTGAAAGTATGCTAAGCTAAATCCCTAATTTTCACCTATTTAATAATATGATTTTTTATAACATGATAGTTTTTCATATGTGATTGGTAAAAAAGAGCTATATTGTGTATTTGGGTGGGGCTCTTTTTTTTACTATGATTGCTATTATCGCTCCTAATATGGCAGCTATAAGTTGGAGTGAGTTCCCTGGTAGTTCTGAGATTGCTGCGGGGAGTCCATATAACTTTATTTCTACTAAAAAGTAGCCAAGAACCATTTCTAAACCAGCTATACCCGAGAAAAGAAGTAAAATAACTTTTTTATTAGATCTTCTAGCAGCCATTCCAATTATTAAACCTTCAATACCTTTTATTATCAGAGTAAATGGTGCCCAGTGAGCGTATCCAAAATATAAATCTGCTAAGGCGGAACCTACTCCTCCAGCGAAGGCGCCGATATATGGTCCAAATAGTATTCCAGAAATTATTACAGCAGCATCTCCTAAATTAATGTATCCAGAGGTTGGAGCAACAGGTATTCTTATTACTATGGTTGTTGCAGCTATAAAAGCTGTCATTACAGCAGTAAATGCGATTTGAATTGCATCCATTCTTGGCAACAATTTCTTCATTAATAAACCCCAGACTCCGTATAATCCGTATTTTTCTATCTTTTAAAATTAAGGATCTTAGTTTAATAAATTTTATTTATTATGAATCTGGAATTAACTCTACTATCTTTCTCTTGATTTGTCTTTAGAATTTTCATTTTAGAAATTGACTGATGGATTTGTTTTGGATTCTCCAAAAATTTTTTAAAGTATTCTGAAGATCCTAAATCCGAATGATCATTCGGATGCTCTGAACAAAAGTTCACTAGGTGTTTTTATGAAAAGAGATCAGAAATTAATCATTGCAGTTTCATGGTTCTTATTCTTGTTATTATTAAATTATTCAGTTCCTTATACAATTTTATCGGATATCAGCGAGATTAATGGTTCTTTTTTATTCTGGACATTATGGTCTATAATTTCCATTGGTTCAATGATTTTTATGATGTCCCGTTGGAGGTTAAAAGATGAATAATTTTTACGTTTACTTGACAGTATTGCTGTACTTAGCTTTTGGTACATTGGTTGCATATTTGGCAAGAAAAGGAGTTGGACAGACTATAGGTGATTACTTCATAGGTGGAAGAAATATTGGCGGCCTTATATCGGCGCTAACCTATAGTGCCACAACTTATAGCGCCTTTATGATGGTCGGATTAGTAGGTCTTACATATAATGGCGGGGTAGGCGCACTTGGTTTTGAATTAACCTACCTTACAGGTCTTGTTTTAACGGTTTTCTTCGGTCCAAGGTTCTGGATAGCAGGGAAGAAAAATGATTACATAACTCCAAATGAATTGCTAGGGGACAGATACGAAAGCGAGTATGTAGCGATCGTATCCGGAATTGTCTATCTCTTTTTCTTAATTCCGTATGCATCAGCCCAAATAATGGGAATAGGATTTATATTAAGCGGTATAACGAATGGAAGTTTATCTTTCATGGCATCAATATCCATTGCTGCAATCGTAGCTGTAATATGGGCTTGGATGGCTGGTATGAAATCCGTGGCTTGGACTGATGCAATACAATCAACAATAATGCTAATATCCGCACTATTAGTTCTAATATTCGCGGTCGAAAAAGGATTTGGGAGCTTTGGAAACTTCTTTTCACAAGTCGAAGCTAATATTTCATCATCTTTAACTGTAAAATCTGGTATGTTCGATATCAAAACCTATTTAGGACTAACGATCCCATGGTTCTTCTTCTCAATATCTAATCCTCAGGTAAGTCAACGTCTTTTCATCCCAGATTCATTGAAAAGTATGAGAAAAATGATTACCGGCTTCCTCATCTTCGGATTCATTTATACCATAATTACAGTTCTTTGGGGATTTTATGCGAGAATTAAATTTCCTGGACTAATGAACCCTGATATGGCTACCCCTGAGATTCTATCTTCAACAGAGATCCCATTTATATTAGCTTTAGTAGTTATGGTAGGTATTTTAGCAGCAGCAATATCTACAATAGACTCAATAGTACTTAGTCTTTCCTCAATAGCATCTAGAGATATTATTAGCAATATTGCGAGAAAATGGGGGATAGAGATAACCTCGGACAATCAATTGGGATTAGGAAAGATAATAATTCCTATTTTAACGCTAGTATCTTTAGGGTTTGCTAGTCTGCAACTGGATCTTATATCGTTATTATCTGTATCTGCGTCAGCAGGACTTCTTGTGACAGTTCCACCGATAATAGGGGCTTTCTTTTGGAGACGAGGTACATCAAAAGGGGCTTTAAGTGGAATGATAATAGGGGCCTTAACCACAGCATATTTATATATAACTGGTACTAATCTTCTAGGCTTTTTACCGGGTATATGGAGCGGAATTATTAGTACAGTGGTTTTCATTGGGGTAAGTTATTTAACAGAGCCTCCTGATAAAGCGGATTCATTTATTAATGAGGTACAAGAAGATCTTGGTAAATTTAATATTATCTAATCTATATTTTTTCATTTAGTAGTTGAAAAGCTTCTGTTGCATCTTTTTCGTTTATTAATATATGTGTATCCTCTCTACATGATATAAATTCTGTTATATTTATTCCTCTTCCGTCTAAAAGCGAAAGTATATACCATATAACTCCAGTGGTGTTTTCAAGTACTTTTGGGCTTTTTAGTGTGATCATTACTTGATCTCCTACTGTTTCTCCTTCACATTTTTTGTTTGCTTCTTGAAAGTGGGTGTAGCCGTTTTTAGTTTTTGCAAGTATTTCTGCACTTTGTTTTTCTTTTGTTTTACAGACATTTATATTGCTTTTCAATTCTATGTTAGTTTCTTTTAGGACTTTGAGAATTTTCTCTTCGTGTTCTTTTCTTTGATTTTCTATTTCTTCTGATTTTCTTCTTAATGCCATTTTTACAGCTTCAAAGCTTCCTTCAACCTCTTCTTGAACTTTACGGGCTAAGGCTGAGTAATTGATTATTCCTTGGCTTAAAGATTCTTGTATGTATGGCCTTCTTTCTACATATTTTTCAACTTCTTTTGCCACCGACATATTATCATCACTATGTCATATTTAGGACACTTTTTAACTTTTTCGTTTTTATTATGTCAAAAAACATATATAATGTGGGAATTCACCAATTATGGAGCAAATCATGCAAGTCGAATCAAACCAAACTCAGACAGAAAAAATCTCAAGTTACGAAGCAAAAAAGGAAGAAGTCGATAAGGCAGTTTTACTCTTCTCAGGAGGACTGGATACATCATGTATGGTGAAATACATACAAGAAAAGTATGAAGCGGATGTTATTACACTAACGATAGATCTTGGACAACCAGGTTCAGATCTAGAAGAAGCCAAAAAGAAAGCACTCGATCTAGGAGCAAAAAATGCCTTTGTAGTAGATCTGCAAAAAGAATTTGCTGAAGACTACATATCCAAAGCTATAAAATCAAATGCCCTTTATCAAGGTAATTATCCATTAAGCACAGCAATTGCACGATATTTAAAAGTGAAAAAAGCAGTAGAAATAGCTGAAGAAATTGATGCAGATGCAATAGCTCATGGAAGTACTGGAAAGGGAAACGATCAAGTAAGATTCGATTCAGCTATACAAGCCTTAGATCCGGAAATAAAAGTATTAGCACCAGTACGAGAATGGAGTATGCCGCGTGACAAAGAATTAAAATACGCAAAAAAGCATGGAATACCAGTTGAAGCCAGCTCGGAAAAACCATACTCAACAGATGAGAATATATGGGGAAAAAGCTCAGAATGCGGTCCCTTAGAGGATCCTGCTCAAGAGCCACCCAAAAATGTATTTGAATTTGTTACAATACCTGAAGAAGCTCCAAATGAACCAGAATACATTAAATTAGAATTTGAAGATGGAATACCTGTATCAATTAATGATAAAAAGATGGATCTTCAAGATTTAATAAAAGAGTTAAATCATATCGCAGGAAAGAATGGAGTAGGTATTATTGATATGACTGAAGATCGTGTTGTTGGATTAAAGTCTCGTGAGATCTATGAATGTCCAGCCGCGGTAACTCTTATTGAAGCTCATGAAGATCTTCAAAAATATTGTTCTACTAAACATGAGAACAATTTTAAGGAGATTGTGGAGCAGAAGTGGGAGGAAATGGCGTATTCAGGCCTTTGGTTTGATCCTTTAATGGATCATTTAGATAGTTTTTTGGATAGTATAAATGATGGAGTATCTGGTACTGTTACGATGAAGCTATACAAAGGATCTGCTCAAGTTGTTGGACGTTCTTCATCTAACGCATTATATGATAAGAATTTAGCAACCTATGAGGAAGGTGAAACCTTTAATCAAAAAGCATCCCCTGGGTTCATTGAACTATGGAACTTGCAAACGAAATTGGTTAATGAGATAGGAAAGAAATCAAGTTAATGGTGTTTTTATGAAGCTTTGGGAGACTGAAAATACTGATACGGAAGAGATAGTGGAGAAATATACAGCCAATGAAGATGTAGAATTAGATCGGGAACTAGTTCAGGATGATATTCTTGGAAATATAGCACATACCCAAATGCTGTATGAACAGGGATATTTAACTGAGAAAGAATTAGGTTCGATTCATTCATCTCTCCTGGAAATTTATGGTTTGGAAGTGGAGATCACTCCTGAGGATGAAGATGTGCATAGTAAGATTGAGAGTTTGGTTACTGAGAGAACTGATGCTGGAGAAAAGATTCATACGGGTCGTTCTAGAAATGATCAAGTATTAGTAGATACTAGGCTTTATGCTAAGAGAAACATAATAAGTATAGCTCATTCAATTTTAGAACTTGTTGAAGTTTTGATTAGTAAGTCTGAAGATAATAGGGATTTATTAATGCCTGGTTATACTCATATGAGACAAGCTATGCCTATGACTGCGTATTTATGGTTAACTAGTTATGCTGAGTCACTCTTAGATGATTTGAAATTTTTAATGTCTGCTTTTGATCTCTGTGATCAGAATCCTTTAGGTGCAGCAGCGGGATATGGGACTTCTCTAAAGGTTGATCGTGATAGAACTACAGACCTTTTAAAATTCTCTAAAAAACAGAATAACCCAATTTATTGTGTTAACAGCCGTGGGAAAATAGAATTAGAAATTATTTCAGTTTTATCACAAATAATGTTGGATATTAATAGGTTGAGCAATGATTTAATTCTTTTTTCAACTCACGAGTATAATTTCATTGATTTACCGGATAAATTTTGCACAGGGAGTAGTATTATGCCTCAGAAGTCTAACCCAGATGTACTGGAGATAATTAAAGGTCGAGCAGCAAATGTTCTGAGTTATCAAGATCAAATAGAACTTATTCTTAAAAATAGTAACTTGGGATATAATAGAGATACTCAAGAGACCAAGAAACCATTAATGGAATCCCTTAGGACTACAAAGGAGTCTTCAATTATTCTAGGGAAAATGATTCCGGATATAGAGTTTAATACAAAAGAAATAAAGCAAAACACTAAAGAAAGTATTTATTCTGCTTATACCGCAAATAAAAAGGTTGAAAACGGTAAAACATTTAGAAAATCCTATAAAAAAGTTAAAGAAGAAAAAAACTATAAAAAACCAGAAATAGATGAAATCAACAACTACCAATTCAATTATAAAGAATTAAAAGAAATGAAGACCCAATGGGGCCGTGAAAAAACGGAATATTCCCAAATGGTTCAAAACTTATTATCCTTAGCGAGAAAAAACTCTGAAGATAATGAAAATTCATAACACCAATAATCAAATTAATTTTATTTTGATTAATATCCATTATTTATTGGATTGATTTTCTGAAATAGTGTTTTTTTTAATCATTTTTGGTTAATTTACATTGAAAAATATGTTAAATAACACAAAAGAGAAGGTTTATATAACTTGAGTATTAAAATATTATTGTGATTATATGTCTAGAAGAAATGTAGAGTTAATAAAAAACGCTGGAATCGATGTCGATGAATTAATTGATAAGCTAGTTGATGCCGCCTCAGCCGAATTTACGACCTACTTTTATTACGGAATACTTAGAAATCACTCCACAGGACTAGAAGGAGAAAACATAAAAGAGATAGTCGAAGATGCCCGTCTAGAAGATAGGAACCACTATGAGGCTCTACAACCACGAATTTATGAACTAGGAGGAGAAATACCGAAAGATATAAAGACATTTGCGGATCGAGCCGCCTGTCCCGATGCAAAACTTCCCGAAGATCCAACAACGGAAAATATCATTGAAGTACTGTTAGGAGCAGAAAGATGTGCAGTAGGAGTTTACTCTGAAATCTGTAGAATAACCCATGGTAAAGATCCAAGAACTTACGACCTCTCAACAGCTATTTTACATGAAGAAACGGAGCATGAGGCCTGGTTTGAAGAACTATTAACTGGAGATCCTTCTGGTCACTTCCGGAGAGATGAACCAGGAGTAAGTCCTTACGTGTCTAAATTTCTATAATTTATAATATTTTTTCTTTTCTTCTGTAAATAATAAAGAAAAGATAATGGCTTTATCTTTTAAGAAGGCTCTTCTATTAAGTCCATGGGTTGTCCGCAGCAAACAAGTTCTCCTCCTCCAACTTCTTCCACTTTTACCACGTTACCACAGATTTCACATCTATAAACCTCGTCTTTATTCTTAACGTTAACCATTTTTTTACACCCCTGATTTTAGTGGTTCGAGTAATTTAAGATTTTTTATGAAAATTTTTTATTGTGTGAAACTAAATATTTGAACCAAAGGTTTAAATTTTCCCTATATTTCAAATACATATAGAGTGAAAAAAGGTGTCAACGTGAATAAGAGATGGCTTTTAGTTCCGTTATTACTAATTTTAATCACTGGGGTTTTCGTTTATCAGAATAGATTGACGAATTCAGATTCAAAGTTGGATGAATTTGGATTAAAGAATTTAAATGATGAAAAAATATCTCTTAATGATCAAAAAGGAATTATAATTCTTGACTTTATGGCAACATGGTGTCAGCCTTGTAGAGAACAAATGAAAGAATTAAAAGCAATAAATAATAAATATAAAGAAAAAATAACAATTATATCAATATCTACAGAAGAAAGAACAACCATTGAAAACTTTAAGAAGGAATATAACATTACATGGGATATATTACTAGACCAAGAGGGCCAAACATTTAAGGATTACCAAGTAAAGCAAATTCCAACACTCTATATTATAGATCAAGACAATAACCTGATAAAAAACCATGTTGGGATTATAAAGTATGAAGAACTAAGAGAGTTAATTGAGGATGAAATAAATTGATAGAAAATATAATATTTGCTTTCTCAACGGGATTCGTATCATTCTTATCTCCTTGCAGTCTTCCTTTATTACCTGCGTATGTTTCATATTATTTAGAAATAGATAAGAACGAAACAAATTTTTACAAAACAATAGCAGCTGGCTTATCAACTGCTGCAGGAATAATATTAACTTTTGGAGTTTTCTGGTTCCTAACGTATCAGGTAGGTAAATCCTTAACTCCTTATATACCATACTTTAACTTATTTATTGGATTAATACTAATAGTGTTAGGTTCCCTATTCTTGTTTGGGAAATCGATTATAAATATAGATGGAATGAGAGCTCCCAAAAGAAAAGGGATAATAGGATCTTTTCTATTTGGTATCATTTATTCGATCGGAATTGCAGGTTGTACGGCACCGATACTTTTTGGAGTAATATTAAAATCCTTTTCAGCAAGTGGAAATCAACCTATATATATGTTTCTTTCATACTCAGCTGCAATTATATCATTGATGATCCTAATCACCACATCGGTTTTCATAGGAAAAAGAACTATTATCCAAAAGATGAAGAACTGGTCGGCAAAAACAAGAGTAATAGGAGGATATATTCTAATATTTTCAGGAGCCTACTTATTTTTCAAGTTCCTCTTATAATTAGAAGAATTTCTTAGCAGTTTTTATTAAGAAAGGTTCATTAATATCTATAGCCCCTTCAGGACAAACCTCCTGACAACAAAGACACTTTATACAGTTTTTTTGATTAATTCTTAATTCTCCATCCTTCTCAGATATTACTTGCTGAGGACAACTATTTAAACACCTTTTACAAAGTATACATTCTTCACTATTAATTTTAGGTCTTGTCATAAGCTTTTCAGAAAACGGCTGAATTAACCAATTAGGAACTAAACTTAAAATTTGGTTAGATGGGAGATTTCTTTTCTTTTCTGGAGCTTTAAAATCTCCTTTAACTTTGATATTTTGTAATTTATTGGTTCCAAGTTCTCTATTGCTGGCAATATTATTTATAGGCACCTGATCTTCGTTATACCCTAGGTAGGAAGCTGCTAAAGTATCTAAAGCCACAAGATCTGAACTAGCTAATAAACACCCTAAATGAAATTTTTCACCTCTCTCCCCGGGTCCATTCCCCTCTAGACCCTCAACTCCATCCATAATTGCAAGATCTGGATCTAAAAACTCAAAAATATCAACAATTAATTTTGAGAATTCTCTTGGATTTGGATGGGTTTTATGAAATTCAGCTTTCTTTCCTCCTGGGATGCATCCGTAAAGATTTTTAATAGATCCAGTGAACAAAGTAAGACTGTGGGTCTTGATCTTAGGAACAGAAATGATAACGTCTGATTCCAGTAGTGGCTTTGGAAAAGGAATTCTCTTTTTTTCGTCTCCGACTTTGATTGTCTTTGACTCAACTTTGTCAAAGTTTATCAGTTCAACTTCTTGGTCTTCACAAACTTGTTTAAGTCCTGATTTAACGAAGGATTGTTTGGTTAAAGAGGTGTTTGTAGTCATTCCTCCGGAACTTTCACCTACTTTTACTTCTGCTCCTGTTTCTTTGATTAAATCGATAATCGTATCTATGATTACAGGATTAGTAATTATTCCTGTTTCTGGTTTTACTGGGCTTAATAAATTTGGTTTTAATAGAACTGTATCATCTTTTCCAACGAATTTTTCGATGCCTCCCAGTATCTCTAGGGATCTTTCTATTTTTTCGCGTGTTGTCTTAGGATCATAAGTATCGCATGATATTGATGAAATTCTCAAGTTTATCCTCCTTATTTTTGGAATTAGGTTTGTTATATATCTTATCTTTTTGAGAAAGAAAGGATTGAGGATGGAAATTTTTTGGTTTACTTGAATATTTTTTGTTTCACTGTTATCATTTGTGGAAGTTCTATTCCTTACTGCTACTTATGAAATTATTCCTGTACCATGTGTAAAATTCTGATGGCTTTGTTTGGGGTGAGACCCCAATTTTAATGCTTTTTTCTCGATTTTTCATATCTATGATAGTGTTTTGGGTTATTAAAAGGTTTTTCCTCTTTATTTGAATAATCAATGGTAAATATTTCATTTTGTATTTTATTAGTAATGATAGAGGTTAGTAATATAGAATTTTTTAGATAGTTGTTTTGAGAATAGATCTTCCTCCAATAAAACCAAAAATTATTTGGAAAATGATTAATAGATTAAGTCCCTGAACTATATTTCTTAGACGAAAAATTCAATTTTGGAAGACATTCCTATTCCTTTCTAAAAAAAGATGATAAAAACTCTGATTATGATACAAATCAAAAACTTTAACTGATAGTTAATCTATATTAAAATTAAAGGGATTATAATATGAATAAGAAGGAAAAAATAAATATTAGTAAGAAAAATAAAAACCTATTAAAATCAAAAAAGAGAGATGAAGAAACATTAATGGAAGCCTTAGAAAGAATTTTAAGTCAAGATAATCCTACTTGCCCAGATTGTGGAAGAAACGATACTCTAGTAAATCTAAACGCTCCTAATACCGGTAAACGCCTTAAATATTTAGTTCATGAGGATTACAGAGAGCAATTAAAGGAATATGATTACATCTGTCTTAACCACGAAGGCACAATGAATGTTTTTAAAGAGCAAGAACTTAATATCTAAGAATTATTTTTTTAAATTTTGATTATATAAGAAATAAAATAAAGTTTTTATTAATTTAAGGTCATTCTAGTTTTTTTAGGATCACATGTGAAGAAGTTTCTTTGACTCCCCCTATTCTTGATATTCGATTCAATGTAGATTCTAGATCGTCTCTTTCGATTTTTACTATTACATCAGATTGCCCTGTTGTTCTGAATGTTGATCCAGAAAGATCAGCGAGTTTTTCATACGCTTCAGATCTTTTATTGGGTTCGACTTCTACCATGATTAGTACTTCACCCTCTTTTTTACCTAGAATTTTTCTTCCTCTTTCTGTGAGATCTATGAAACCTCTGCCGGTTCTTATAAATTCTTTCTCTTTTAGTTCTCTTAAATGATTACTAAGAGCCTGTCTAGTGATCCCGAATTCTTCTGAAATTTCGCCTTGATCCATTTCCACGGTATGGGCTTTGAATTCACGGCCTTCTCTATTAAGTTTCTCAAGTATTTCAAATTGTCTTTTTGTTAATCTTTCGTCCAAAATATATACCTCCAGTTAATAATATAAGTCAATAATTAGTTTATTTAAGTTCCATTTATAAGTCTTTTCCAAAGTATTCCAGTTTATGTCTAATTTATGTGTTTTATGTAAAAAGGAAGATTAAAAAGTCTGGAAAAGCAAATCTTATCTTACTCAGTTGCGAGTAGAAAAAAAGTAGTCTAATTAAACCCATTATTCAATAAATTTAAAGATCCTCAAGTTAAAAAAGAAGGAAACTAAGAAAATCAAAAAATTTTTCCCATAACAAATCTATCATAAAAATCTACAAAATTTATTCAAAAGAGAAAAATATCTGTCAATAAAGCAATGAATAAAACCGATCAATCCGATACAATTATTTTTTAACATCTACAAAAGAAAGACTTTATTATAAACTGAAGACTCTTCTTTTATTAGAAAACATCCTAATCAACTAAGAAAATACCTGGGATGGATCTGAAACAGAACATGTTTTTTTGCTAAATTTCAGAACCTATCAGATAAAAATAATTACTTGGTAAGGTCCTCAAAGAATTAAATTTCTTCACAATAGTTTAGAACATAAAGATAACTTACATCTTTCAGATATTGATGCATTCAAAAACAGTAAGAAGACTGAATGGAAGTTTTCTGCTAAAGATCTCCGGATCAAAAGAGAAATTAACAAAGGCTCCTGGAAAGGGAATTAAAAAAAGAAGTAATTGATGAAGCTTTTATAAATTTAAATAATATTGAAGAGGTATTGATATCAAATAAGCAGGAGAATGAAGAAAAAAATATTATAAGTTTTTTCTTGAATCCATTTATTATCTGGAATTACTTCGATTAATTTTTTAGATAGAGAGGGAGTTTTTCTTTTTTCATAGAAACTTTTAAGTATTAATATTCAATGGTTCTAGTGGAGAGGTGAATGCTTTGGGAGATCATCCAAAACCAGAAATGGGTACTGAAAAAGATGTAGTTTTACAGAGAATAGTAGCTTATATAATAGATATGGTTATTGTTGGAATTGTGGGTATCGCTCTATCCTTTACAGGACTAATCTTTGGATCAGTCGTTGGAAGGATCAGTGCTGGAGTAGGAGTTACCACAATTATTTTATTTGGGTTCTTGTCATTGGCCTTTATGCTATTTTATGCTTTTCTATTAGAAGGGTATTGGGGTCAAACGTTAGGAAAGAAAATTATGGGGATTGTAGTAGTGAAAGAGGATGGATCACCTTGTACTTATGAAGCATCAATAGTAAGGAATCTTTTAAGGATAATTGATACATTACCTCAATTATATATCGCTGGATTTATAGTAATAGCGTTAACTGACAAAAGACAAAGAATAGGGGATAGATTAGCCAATACGATAGTTGTTGAAACTAAAGAATGAATTCTCAAGTTTCTATGCTTTTATTTTTAAACGATATAGATCTAAGTTATTGATCTATCCTATTTCTCGTATATTTCATTGCTTCAAGATTGAGTGTTTAAATGCGAAAACTTTTAGTTAAAAAAATCAGAATTTTGGGTGGGGATTTTGTTGAAAATAACTGATATAGGACTAATTATGATTGGTTTTGGGGTTGTTATCCCTTTGGTATTTATGGTGACAGCTTTTTTCGCATCTGAAGTTCCTTTAATTTGGAGATTATCTATTTCGCTAGTAGTATTTGGAATAATATTGATTATCGTCGGGGTCTTTCGAGATAAAAAAAGAGAAGAACCACCAGAGGAAAAATACTAATCCAAAATGAAACTATCAATAGCAAAATCTTAAATATCATTATATTCTATATTAGTATGATTATCATGTTAGTTGTTAACACTGAGACCGTGCCAGGATATGAGGTCGATAAGGTTATAGGCTTGGTTAGAGGAAATTCTGTTAGAGCAAAAAATGTTGGGTCGGATATTAAAGCTAGTTTTAGAAATATCGTCGGTGGTGAAGTATCTGAGTACGATCAAATGCTTACAGATTCAAGAGAAAGTGCAGTTAATAGGATGGTAAAAGAGGCTGAGGAAAAAAATGCTGATGCTGTTGTAAATATTCGTTTTACTACTAGTGGGATAATGGGGTCCGCTGCAGAAATATTAGCTTACGGTACAGCTGTTAAACTTAAGGAAAAATAGATTGCTTTTCTTATCTATGATTTTTTATTTCAAACTTTTACTAAAGTTGGTATGGATTGAGGGGAGTTGGTTTACCGGTAAGAATATAATCCATTTATAGGAAACTATTAAAAGGTTATTGATTTAGGGGATAAGGGATAGTAATGAATCTTTTCGAATTAGAATCCAAACAAGTGGCCGAAATGGCAATGGTTATTGCCTTATCCACAGTCCTAAGCATGATCAAACTTTTCCAAATGCCACAGGGAGGATCCATAACAGCAGCAAGTATGGTACCAATAATATGGTACGGACTTCGAAGAGGCTATAAATCCGGATTCATAGCAGGAGCCCTATATGGGGTCGTACAATTACTCATTCAACCAATCATCATTCATCCAGCTCAAGTAATCCTAGACTATCCCCTTCCTTTCGGACTACTGGGTCTCTCAGGGATATTTAAAGATAAGGCGAAGGAAAGCTTAGTAATACTTGGATTCTCAATCTTTGTTGCTATTCTAGGTAGATTTATATCTCACCTTGTCTCAGGAGTTATCTTCTTCTCTCAATATGCTCCAGAGGGCATGAATCCATTATTATATTCTCTAATTTATAATGGATCTTTTTTAAGCGTAGAATTTCTAATAAGTCTGGTAGCTTTCTCGGCTTTATGGGGAGCTGATCTGATAGACCTATATAAATGATAGAGGTAATAATGATGAAATCGAAGGATCTGAAAAGGGATAATTCCCATTTATGGAGAAAAAATTTGAATCATCCTTTTTTAAAGGAAATTGAGGATGGTAGTCTTCCTCTGAGGAAGTTTCAGTATTATTTGAAGCAAGATTATCTTTATCTAATCCAATATAGTAAAGCCATAGCATTACTTATAGCGAAATCCCAGACTGAAAAAGAATTGAAAAAGTTCAGTAGTGTACTCCAAAAAACAATAGAATATGAGATAAACCATCATAAGGAATATTGTAAAGAGATAGGGATCGAAGAAGAGTTAAGAGAAGTTGAAATGGCGCCTACAACAACAGCATATACACAGTACTTATTAAGAACTGCATATGAGGATCGAATACCGGAAGTAATTTCAATCATATTACCTTGCTTTTGGATTTATTTAGATATGAGTAGAGAACTAAATCCAGGAGAAATCAGGGAAGAATATTCAGATTGGATAAAGATGTATGGCTCGGAAGAATTTCAAACCCTAATTAATGATTTGCAATCAATTTTAAACAATTACTTGAAGGATATCAGTCATTCCAGACTAAATAAAGTTGAGAAACACTTTAAAAGAGGTATCCAATACGAATATAGGTTTTGGGAAATGTCTTACAACATAGAAAAATGGAAAATATAATAAATCTTAAAACCTAAATAATCTCGTTTTAAGAGGTTTTTTTAATAGACTTTTCTAGTTTTTATACCAAAAGTCTATCAAAAGTCTTAATGATGTATAAAAGTATATAAAAATGTAAAAATTTTGGGAAGAGATTATAGTTTTTATTATTTAGGAGTTTTTCTCTGGATTCTTATAAAGGGTTCTAATAATCTGCTAACATGTTCGGATCGATTTCAAGTTCGATATTCCCATCTTTGAATACTCGAACGTTTCCATCGGTTTTTGATACTGTTATTGATATTGCGTTGGTAGATTTGGTTATCGCTGCTGCCGCTGTATGTCTTGATCCCAATCCGCTAGGTAGGTTCACCTTTGCGTCTGTTTCCACGAAAGTTCCTGCAGTTCTAATGTATCCGTTTTTAGTTACGATTATAGATCCATCGAGTTTAATGAGCTCCATAATGCTTTTCAGTGATTCATCTCCTCGTACGTTTCGTACTTCTTTTCCGTGCCCTTTATAAGCGTTTATTATTAATTGTCTGCTTTTTTTAAGTACTTTATCGCTGTCTCCAACTATGAAAAAAGCTCCAAAAGTTCTTCCTTTCTCTTTCACGCTTCTACCGATTTTGATAGCAATGTCAAGCATTCGTTCTAATACATCTTGATTCATACCATCCATGTGAATAATTCGGTCGAATCCAACTTTTTTTAAAGACTTATCTATTCTTCTAAGAATAATAACCTCTTCATCAGCATTAAAACAGGTTAATTTTTCACCATGCTTAATTTGACCCTCTTCGAGGGATCTTAAGATAGCATGTTGAATTATAGATATTTTTCCAAGAGATTTAAAGAAAATTTTAATCCTCTCAACATCTAGGGAGTTATAAATATCAGTATCAGATGTAGCTATTAAAAAGGAATCTTCATCATTCTTTATCCTATTTGTTTCTTCTATAATCTTTTTGACCTTATCTTTTTGATTTGTAACTGTTAAAAGATGATCTGAATTCGTACATTTGAATATTTCAATGGCATCGGAAATGCTTTCTTTTGACATAAACTCCCTTTGGTTTAATGGAGGTCTATATTTATA
Source organism: uncultured Thermococci archaeon (assembly GCA_964436705.1). Classification (GTDB taxonomy): domain Archaea; phylum Methanobacteriota_B; class Thermococci; order Thermococcales; family CAYNOZ01; genus CAYNOZ01. The sequence goes on along the minus strand of CAYTEI010000016.1, from coordinate 4,137 downwards.
GGTTTTTGGTTAGGTCATTACAGATATAATAGACGTTTTATAGGATTCATATTTTTGGAACTAGTCGGAATTTAAATTGATACTTATTTAGGTAGTTTTAGAATAAAGTATGGTAGCCCGGAGCGGATTCGAACCGCTGTCGCAGGCTCCAAAAGCCCGCATGATTGGCCGCTACACCACCGGGCTAAAATGAAGTTTTTTTCTGGTGGATTCCCGACCTTTGACATGGTTACGAATGTTTTACTTTATAAATATTTTATGGTAGGGAGAATTTAGGAGATATTAATAAGTTCATTTTAAACCAGTAATAGTGTCATTTGGTGCTTTTTTTTATGTTATGGTAGGATTTGTATTGGTTTTCTTTTGTATGAGTTATTTGGTGGTTACTGTTAAAGTTGGTTTTTGATCGTGTTTGGAAATTATTTTGACTTTGTTTTACTTACATGGTAATAAAATAGTATATTATAATTGATTTTTGGGTATTTAATTGATTATTATTAGTTGCTCAGAAAGATTTTTTATTAAGTTATAGTTATCCCGAAAGACTTATAAGTAAATCTTTGCAAACTATTAATAGGTGGCTCATGGATGGGAGAAAATATTGTCAAATCATCAGCCGAAGGAAGCAAGATCACTATCAACAAAGATTATTGTAAAGGTTGTGAGATCTGCGTAGAATCCTGTCCCGTAGATGTATTTGAAATGTCAGAGGATATAACTAAAAACGGTTACCATTACTCAGAACCTAATAAACCTTCAAAGTGTATAAATTGTAAAAAATGCGAATTAATGTGTCCTGAATTCGCAATAGAGGTCTTAAATGATAACGATTGAGGAGGAAATAAATATGGATCAAAGAAAATATAATAATCTTCCCTTCAAAACTGGTGAAGATTTTATCCATGGTGATGAAGCGGTTGCCAGAGGAGCGATATTAGCAGGATGTAAATTTTATGGAGGATACCCAATAACACCAGCCAGTGAGATAATGGAGTCATTATCCGCTTATCTACCGAAGGTAGGTGGAGATTCAGTGCAGATGGAAGATGAGTTAGGATCAATTGCGGCAGCCATCGGAGCTTCTTGGGGTGGAAAAAGATCAATGACTGCTACAAGTGGACCTGGATTTTCTCTAATGCAAGAAAACCTGGGTTATGCAATTATGACTGAAACCCCGATGGTTTTAGCTAACGTACAGAGAGGAGGGCCCTCAACAGGACAACCAACGCTTCCTGCTCAGGGAGATGTAATGCAAGCTAAGTGGGGGACTCACGGGGATCACCCGATAATTGTTTTAAGTCCAAGTAGCGTTCAAGAGACAATTGAAATGACTATTAATTCATTTAATTTATCTGAAAATTATAGAATTCCTGTTATTTTATTATTAGATGCTGAGTTAGGTCATATGAGGGAAAATGTTAAAATTCCTAGTTCTGTTGAATTAGTGGAAAGAAGTGAAGAAATGCCAGTATTTGGTGAAGGATCAAGAAAACATGTTACGGGATTAGTTAGTGACGAAAATGGTTTTCCAGAAACATCAGATGTTGAACTTGGTAGAAAAAATATAGAAAACCTTAATAACAAGATCAAGGAAAATCGAGACCAGATAATTGATTATGAAGAATATAAAGTTGATGATGCAGATACAATTCTAATTTCTTATGGGACTAGCGCAAGATCAGCTAAGCATGCTGTAAATGCTGGAAGAAGTAATGACATGAAAATAGGTGCATTTATTTTGAAAACTATCTTCCCATTTCCATATGAAAGATTGAAGAAAATAGACGCAGAACAATTTATAGCAGTTGAAATGAATATGGGGCAAATATATCATTCTGTAAGGGAGGGAAATCCTGATAAAACTGAGAAGTTCACATCTGTTGGTGGAGTAGTTCCTGATCCTAGAAAAATCCTTAATCAAGTGAAGGAGGAAAAATAATGTGGAAGACTGATAAAGAAATATCTGATAAGTATATTAGAGACGGAAAGCTTCCTCATATGTTCTGCCCTGGTTGTGGAATAGGGATTGCTTTAAATAATACTTTAAGAGGAATTGATGAACTCGGCTGGGATAAAAATAACATGGCTTGGGTATCTGGGATCGGTTGTTCATCTAGAGTTCCTAGCTATGTCGATTCAGATGCAATGCACACAACACATGGAAGAGCTTTAGCCTTTGCAACAGGTATAAAGGTTGCTAATCCTGATATGAATCTTGTTGTATTTGCTGGTGACGGTGATATGGCTGGAATAGGAGGAAACCATCTGATCCATGCTATAAGAAGAAATATAGATATAAATGTAATTTTAATTAACAACTTTATATATGGTATGACTGGAGGTCAAACCGCCCCAACTACACCTAGTGGAGATGAAAGTTCAACAGATCCATATGGAAATGTAGAAAACCCATTCGATATATCTGAACTCGCATCCTCTGCCGGAGCATCATATGTAGCTAGATGGACAGTTAATAGCCCTCAAAAAATACAAAACTCTGTAAAGAAAGGATTTAACAAAAAAGGTTTTTCTTTAGTAGAAGTTATGTCTCCTTGCCCAGTTTCATATGGACGAAGAAACGAAAAACCAAATTCTTTAGACATAATGGACTGGTACAAAGAAAATACTACACAGAAGGAAGAAGAATCAGATAATAAGATTTTAGTAGGTGAATTCGTAGATAAAGAATTAGAAGAATTCACAGATAAATTGAGAGATCTAAAAGAAGAACAAAAACTAGATAAAGTGGATTTACCCGGCAATGCTAGTGAAGAGAGTATGGAGGGTGATTGAATGCGAAAGGAGATATTGTTTGTTGGAGTAGGAGGTCAAGGATTGGTAACTTCTTCAATTTTACTAGGAAAAGCAGCGATGAAGGAAGGCTTAAACTCTGTCCAGGCTCAAACTTATGGTTCCGCTAGTCGTGGAGGATTAGCAAGAGGAGATAATGTAATATCTAACAAAGAAATAGATTTTCCTAGGATCCTAAACGCAGATGTTGGAGTATTTCTTGATCAGGAAAAGTATAATAAATTTAATGATTTAGTTAAAGATGATGGATTAGTAATTTATGATTCTGATTTAGTGGATATTCAAGATACCAATCAGGAAAGTTTTGGAGTAAAATTTATGAAAACTGCTGAAGGCATTGGAAATAAAATGACCGCCAATGTAGTTGTGTTAGGGGCCTTGATGAGTAAAATTGATTTTCTAGAAACCGATATGATCGAAGAGATTTTAGAAAAATCTTTTTCTGATGAAGTACTCAAGATGAACAAAAAAGCCTTTAGGAAGGGACTTAATTTAAATAAGGATTGATATGAAGATAAATCTTGTTCCAATTGGATCCCTTCCTGAAGATCGATTAATTCAAGATGTAAGAAGAAGAATAAGATCTTCATTGAATGAAATAGAGGATTTAGGAGTAGAATTAGTTGAGGAATCAAAAGATCAAGATAAAAAGGATTCTATTTCTTCATTTCAATTTAATTTCCCGTTTCACAATTCAAATCTTGATCTAAATTTTATGAAAAATGGATTTTCTACTGTTAAGGATGAAGAGCTTAATTTTTCTTTTAGTAAAATGAATGAAGCTTTTCTTGAAGAAAAAGATTTTATTGACAAATATAGTATTAAGATTTCTATTGGAGATCCTATTGAACTTAATCCTCTTTCTTATGATGAAAAAAAGGGTGGGAGATTAACAGAGATGCTTTATAGTGATCTTTGGAAGAGAATCTCTAAAACCGATGCTAATCTTATTGCTGGTTTTATCGATTCTAGATTATTAAATAAAACGCTTGATTTCTATGAAAATATGTATGCGAGATATGAGGAATATGGTGAGGATCGTGGAGGAGCTATAGTATCCATAAAAGATCTTTATGATGAGGAAGAATACGATAGATCGGTTGATAGGATAGCTAAAGCCTTATTACATGAGATTGGACATGGTTTTGATTTAGATCATTGTGAAGAACCTTGTGTTATGTCTGATGCAAATGATATTAAAAAATTAGATAATCATGAAGTTTATTTCTGTAATGAATGTAAATCCACTATAAAAAAGTCTATCGAACTAGAATTGGAAGAAACCAATGGTTCTACCAGATCTAACGATAAATTGGTTTGGAATAC
>CAYTEI010000015.1:26408-32770 GCA_964436705.1 uncultured Thermococci archaeon | reverse complement strand
TTTATTTCCGACAATAAGACATTTTCCTTCTTCATTCAAGACTTTGGAATCTAAAGGAGTCCTGAATCGGTTGTCTAACACAACTCTTAAAGGATTTTGTCCCTTTCTGCCCTCTAATCTTGTGGTCAAACGAGGATCATCAGCTAATACCGTATTAACACCAACTAAAATCGCATCATATCGATCTCGAAGCTCATGTGTCAATTTTCTTGATTTCTCGTTGGAGATCCATTTGGAATTTCCTGTTTTAGAAGCAATTTTCCCATCTAAAGTCATTGCAGATTTGGAAACAATGAAAGGCAAATTTTCTGTAACATTCTTTACAAAAACTTCATTAAGTTTTCTCGCTTTATCTTTCATTAAACCAGTTTCAACTTCAACTCCATGTTCTCTAAGCTTTTTTATTCCATTTCCACTTTTTGGATTAGGATCTTTCATAGCTATTACTACTTTGTCTATCCCCGAGTTGATTATCTTATCAGTGCATGGTGAAGTTTTTCCATGATGATCACACGGTTCGAGATTTACGTATAAGGTCGCTTCTTTTAAAGGTTCATTCAAATTTTTGATAGCTTTTGCCTCTGCGTGCAATGTTCCAGGGCCTTTATGATAGCCTTTGCTAAAGATTTTATCGTTTTTTACTATTACTGCTCCTACCAGTGGATTTGGTGAAGTATTTCCTCGTCCTATTTTGGCAAGTTCTATGGCTTGTTTCATGTATTTTTGCTTTTCTGGTGTCATTATACCTATTTAGTCATATTTTGTAAAACTTTTAAGTGTTTTGTTTTCATACAGGGTGTTCCATAATTAGACAATTGTCCTAGCATCTTTATCAAGTCTTTTTGATCACTCTTATCGAGAAAAGGATTTTCATAAAGATATAATTCACAGAGATATAATCTAAAAAAATCTAAAACAAGGATCATCATATATTTAAAGCATTATTCTTAAAAAAACATGATAGAATGTCACTCAAGGAACCTTCAAAAATAATAGTTGAAGAATGCTTGAATCTTAATCCCGATGAGGAATTACTAATAATAGTGGATAATAAGACGAAAAAGATAGGTGAATCAATCTTAGAAGCCGCAAAAAACCTAGATGCAGATTCTATACTTGTTGAAATGATTGAAAGAGATTCTCATGGAGAAGAACCTCCAAAAAGTATAGGATCAGCTATGAAAGATACAGATGTTTTTATTGCCCCTACCACCAAATCATTATCTCATACGGAAGCTAGAAAGCAGGCAAATGAAAATGGAGCAAGAGGAGCCACTATGCCAGGAATTACAGAGGATATAGTCGAAAGAACAATGAATGCCGAATACAAGAAAATTAGGCAGAGATCTGAAGAATTAGCTAAAATATTAACGGATGGTAAAGAAGCCATCGTTAAGTCTTCTACAGGAACTGATATTGTTATGGGGTTGGGAGACCGAGAAGCCCATCCAGATACCGGGATAATACACGAATCCGGGTCTTTTAGCAACCTTCCTGCTGGTGAAGGATACATAGCACCGATAGAAGGTACAGCAGAGGGTAAAATTGTGGTCGATGGGTCGATGGCTGGTATAGGAGTTCTTGACGGAGAGATAGAAATGGAAATTACAAACGGTAAGGTCAAGAAAATTACTGGGGAAAAATCTGAAGATTTGAAAGCTATACTTGCCACCCATGACGAGGAAAAGGCTCGAAATGTTGCAGAGCTTGGAATTGGGACAAATGAAAAAGCAACATTGATTGGGAACATGTTAGAAGATGAAAAAGTATTAGGAACGGCTCATTTAGCTATAGGAGATAATAGCACTTTTGGTGGTGAAGTAGAGGTTCCAGTTCATTTGGATGGTATAATTAAAAATGCAGAAGTGAAGATCGATGATGAAACTATACTCAAGGATGGAGATCTTCAAATTTAAAGTCGTTTAGTATTTTTTCTATTTTGAAATTTATTTTAGTTATATTTTGGATCTGGTTCTTTGACATTTCTTTGGAATTTTATTAGAAAGTATAGGTTAGATAATACTAAACCTTTCATTTCTATAAGGGATTTTATGCCTGAAAATTAAGAGGATTTAAAACCTTAAAAGCAGATTTTTAATGGTTAAGTGGTAATATAAGTTAAATGAAGGTTAGAGACAATGACTTAATTTAGATACTCCAAAAAAAAATCAGAGGGAAAATCTGGAACTTATCCTGTTGAAGTTATATTGGTATCTACTGGGGTAGGTTTTTTCATTAATAGGGATTATCTTTGCTGATAAAATGAATATAGATTTGCAAGATCTTGACATTAAGATTGAAGACGATTATGATCCTAGAGTAAAAGGTAGAGAGGATGTTCTAGCAAAACCTAAAAAAGGTCAGGTTAATCATAGAAAGCTTTTTAGGTGTATCTGAAGGCCAGAGAGAGGAATTTATTAAAAAGTTTGTAAAAATTTGCCCTATTGTTAATCTTTAAAAGAAGAAGTAGGATTAAAAATAAATTATTAATAATTAGTAGCTTTGAATTTTGTTTTTTCCTTTTACTTTGCATTTAAGGTTCTTATTTCTTTTACTAAAGGTTTTTTGTCTTTTCCCTAATGAAGGATTTTTTGGGCTAATATTTTTAGGTATCTAATTTATTCATTGTACTGGTAGAATGGAGAGTTCAAGGATCAAAGTACGGTTTCTAGAAAATTTCGAAGATAATAAAGAAGGGGACACTAGTAGGGTAAAGGATTGGAAAGCGGAAAAACTAGTTCTAGAGGGTAAGGCTAAGGTGGATTATGAAAAAGCTTTGATAGAATTAGCTGAGGACACTGAAAAGATAATCAATGAGGAAAGGATGCGTAATTCGTTAACTGAGTTGAATCAAGAAATTTATTCTAAAATAGAGTTCTATATAGATTTAATAAAGAAGGATCCTAATATAAATATGGTTGCTAATGGCGGTATAGCTAGAAAATATTCTAAGATTAAAAAAAATTATGGAATGATAAAAGAACTGAGAATACAGAAAATCCTTAAGGCCTCTCGAGAAGATAGAGATATCTTTGATAAATTAACAATTAGCGAAAAAAGATTATACAATGGAATATCAAGATTAGTGAGAGAGTGGCTCAATAAGTAGTTTTATAGATAAAAAGGGAAGAGAAGAATTTAAAGTATCTTTTATTGGATTTTTTCTTCATATTGTTAAAACTAATATCATTTTGATATTGATTAGTGGATTATAAGCAAAAGAGATTGAAGATAATTATTATATAAGAGGAATAAAGATATTTTTAGATCTAAAACTGATTTTAATTTTTTAATTGAATTCTTTTTTAATCTGCAGTGGTCTTAGAATTTTATTTTAACCGAAGCTTTTTTAACTTTATATATCTCATTTAAACTTAATATTTTGAAAGTGAAGTTATTGGATCTTAGTCATTATTAAATAATTAAATATTTTTAGATGACTAGGATCGATCTTTAATTATAATTTATTTCGTGAGAGGTGTAAGTATGTATGAAGATATGTTGGATGAAGCTTATGAAGATGTGCCTTCTGATGGATCTCACAAGAAAAGATTCGAGATACCAGAGGCAGATGTAACAGTACAGGGAAAGGAAACGATTGTGCATAATTTTAGAAGAATCGCTAAGAAGCTTGGTAGGACTCCAAAACACCTATTGAAATTTTTATCAAAGGAACTCGCTACTAATGGAAATTTGAAGGGTGAGAAAGTAATTTTTAATGGAGCTTTTCCTGAGATAAAAATTAATAATAAAATTGAAGAATATTTTAACAAGTTTGTGGTCTGCCATAATTGTAATAGCCCAGATACGAAATTTATCCAGCACAATGGAAAGAAGTATGTAAAATGTGAGGCTTGTGGAGCTAAAAAAGTCGCTAAAAATGTCTGATTGGAGTTATCACGATGAAAATTCATGTTAAAATAAGAAAGTCTCAAGGAGAAACATTGGTATCAATGTGCGATGCTAATGTCATTGGTAAGGACCTAGAAGAAGGTAAAATTCACTTAAATGTAAAAAAGGATTTTTATGAAGGGGAAGAAATAGAGACTCAGGAAATAGAAGGGTATTTAAATAGGGCCTCTATAGCAAATTTAGTAGGAAAAAATTGTATAGAAAAGGCTATAGAGTTAGGGTATATAAATGAGTCGAATTTAATATCAGTTGAAGATATTCCACATGCTCAATTTGTTTTATATAAAGATTGATCTATTTATTTACTTTTTTAACTAGTTTTGCTATTTCTTCACCATATTCATAACATTTTTTCGTGTCTGTTTCGTCTGGAGATCCTATTACTACTGGTCCATAATGATCTCCTTCTGAACTTCCTTTTAATATCATTCCATGGATTAATAATGATTCTATCAACCCAATTAGAGTAGTTTCATTTCCCCCAGCTGTATTCATGCTAGAAGTGAAGACTCTACCGACTAGACCCTCAAGGTCTCCATGATGACGATTAGTTTCATCAATGAACTTCTTTATTTCTCCGCTAGGTAGCCCATAATAAGTAGGAGATCCTAGGATAAGACCATCATATTCGAGTAAATTTTCATTGAAGTCGTTTTCAACATTTATAATTTTAGCTTTGAAATCTTTTTGATTCTTGATTCCTTTATGGATACTTTCAGCCATTTTCTTTGTAACACCTGATCGAGAATAGTAACAGATCATAACACTATACATTATTATCTTTCAATATTTATTCCGATCAGTTAAATAAATTAGTTGAGAAAAAAATATAGATATGTTTGATTATTTAGCTCCTTTTTATGACAGGTTTATGAATATTGTTGGTCGGGGCATGATTGAGGAAACTTTTGGAATTCTTGATTTGAATAAAGGAGAAAAGGTACTTGATGTGGGCGGGGGAACGGGTAGACTAGGTAAAATGATTCAGGAGAGGAAGAAGGGAGTAGAAGTTTATGTTTTAGATATAAATTCAAGTATGTTGAAACAGGCGGAGATTAAAGGTTTGAATCATTCTATAAAAGGTGATTCAGGTTCAATGCCTTTTAAAAATAACTCTTTTGATTATGTAGTATGTACCGATTCCCTTCACCACTTTAAGAATAAAGGAATAGCATTAGAGGAAATGTTAAGGGTTTTGGAGTCTAAAGGAAAATTAGTAATTTCTGATCTAATTCCAGGGAGTTATGTTACTAAATTTATAACTTATTCTGAGAGATTTTTGGGGGAGCCCACTGTTTTTTATCCAAAAAATTTTCTACGTAATTTTTTTTACGAAAGAGGTTATGAAGTTACGATTAAAGATATAAGCTCTTTTCAGTATATAATGATCGTAAGAAATCGGTCCTGAGTTATGATTTAACAATTGAGATGTCCTCTATTTTTGTAATATTAGCTTTCTTTGTCGTTTCAGATATATTCATTTCTATATGTGATTTTGGCTTTATTATAATACTTTCTATTTTTTTAAATCCGATTTTATTTAATGCATAAGCTCTATGATGACCATCCAGTATATATTCTTTTCCTTTGTGTTCTAACGTTATAATAGGAGCATCATATCCGTGTTTTATTTCTTCTAAGACAATAGAGAATTTTACTTCATTGAGTTTGGATTGGGTTGGGATAAGATCTTTGAGAAAAAGATATTTTCTTTTTAAATTGAAAGAAGTTTCATAGATTTTTTCATTCATTTTTTTTATTTCTTTAGCTCTTTCGAAGGATCTTTCCCTTGTAACCAAGTTGATGTCCTTATTTCTCGTCATTTGTTATTTAATGTAGTTTTAGCTTTTTAAGTCTTTCTCACTTAAATTTATTGACTTTGAATGGATATATATTTAGGGCAGTTATATTAGTTTTTCTTGCTTTGATTGTCCTATAAATTCTTTAAAATCTTTTCCTTTTTTTTTCAAGTGATCTTCTGTAATTTTATAACCTTTTCTTGTTTCTAGAAGTTTATCGGGCTCTAAAAACCACCAACCTCTTCTAGTTAGCTTTACACCGAAAAAAGGTACACCGCCAAAATCGGAGGTGAAATTAATTAGCTTTTGCTTATCCTTCTCCTTAAGATAGATCTTATCCTTTTTTGTTGTTTTAGCTTCAATACAAAGATATTTTTCGCTGTTACCAGCAACTAAATCAACTATATGGCTACCGGCTGATCTGATAACAGAAAAACCTTCGTCCTCCAACATTTTTTGCAGTTCTCTTTCAGCGTTTGCACCTTTTGCATATTTACCCATCATATCCCTCGCTATTGTGATCTATTAAAAAACCATGGTTATCAGGACTCGCAAGGAATGCCTTTCCCTCGATACTTTCGTCCATTAAAAAATTCTTGGTATCTCTTAATACGTTCTCTGATCTAGATCTTTTAACAATACCGTAAACTC
>CAYTEI010000015.1:899-26398 GCA_964436705.1 uncultured Thermococci archaeon | reverse complement strand
CAAATGTTTTATTCCTAAGAAACTTGACTAACTTAGCAGAAGATTTATGGAACTTTCCATTTTGAAAATTTGAAAAACTTTCGCCAACGAGATCTTGTATTTTATTTAGTTCGGAACCGAATTTGGATATGTTTCTTTCCTTAAGATTTGGAAGTAACCCTAAGAGAATTCTGTGACTCATTTTCTCTGCAATTTCCTTCTTTACTCGGTGTTTTTTAAGAATTGGTTTTTCTTGTACTTCATTAAGTCCTTTCCCTATAGGTAAAGCAACGATAAACTCCCATTCTTTGGGAATTTTTTCCCTAAATAGTAAAGGAGGTAGATCAGGGCTAGAAAAACTTTCAAAGCCTCCATCTAGAATGAAACCTCCATTTTTGAATACATAAGTTCCAACGGAATTGTAATTTCCTCGACCCAAAGTTCTAGCAATTTTTTCCACAGATAAACCAAGTTTAAGAATTTTGTTAATTCCCATTCCGATCCCAAGTTTTAGTTGAGTTGTTGATCCAAGACCAACGTGACGTGGGATAGAATCTTTGATTTCTATTTTAAAATTTTGAGTAGTGTTAAATTTCTTTTTGAAAGTTTTTATAACCTTTTTCGCGTTTTCTAGATTCTTAGAGTTTTTTGTTTTTATAGATGTTTCTGAATTTTTTGTGATATTAATTTTAAATCCGTTATTTATCCCGATTCCTAAAGAACCAAATCTTCGGTTAAGTGAATTACTTAAATCAATGATTCCAAGATGGAGTCTAGCAGGAGTTTTTATTATCATTTATTATCCTTAAGTGAGTTTAAAGTTGTTTTTATCGTTTTTAGTCCGATATTTAATAATTCTTTGGCTTTTTGTTCATCTTTGGATTCTGAAAAACATCTAATTAGGGGTTCAGTCCCAGAAGGTCTAACAATTACCCAACCATCTTCTTTTATTGCCTTTAACCCATCAGTTTCATCAAATTCTGCATCAATTCCTTCCTTAAGCTTAGAATTTACCTTTTCCATTACCTCTTTTTTCTCATTTTCTGGGCAATTGATTTTGCTTTTAAATTGAGTATAATTTGGTAATTCACTTACAATTCTTGATAAACTTTTGTCTTTTTTGGTCAGAATCTCTACTATTTTAGCAGCGGTCATGGCTCCATCTCTGCCAAGTGCCATTTCTGGGAAAATAACCCCGCCATTCTCTTCGCCGCCAACTTTTCCATTTATCTTATTTAACTTTCTTGATACTATGAGATCTCCTACAGCCGTTTTAATTGATTTCCCATCATTTTTTTCTGCTATTTCATCAATTAAGGATGAAGTTGCAACAGTGGTTACTACAGTATCATTTTTACCTATCATATCATTAACAATCATTCCAAAGGTCTTATCTCCTTCGATAAAATTTCCATCTTCATCAACAAATACAGCCCGATCCGCGTCTCCATCATGAGCAACCCCTAGATCAGCGTTAAGAGCTGGAACCGTTTTTTTAAGATCTTTTAAATTTTCTTCTGTTGGTTCGGGGTTTCTACCGGGAAAGAATCCATCAGGTTGAGAATTAATTGTTCTAACATCGCAACCAATTTTTCTGAGTATATATGGGGTGCTAAAGCACCCTGAACCGTTTCCACAATCAACTATAATTTTAATCTCATGATTTTCAATTTTATCAGTATCTAGGTTATTAATAATCTCATTTTTATAGTTCTCTAATATATTTTGAGTTTTAGTATTTCCAATATCTCTCCAGTTTGATCTAGAATAATTTTCTTCCTCAAAAATTTCCTCAACTTTTCTCTCACGTTCTTTTTTTAATCCCATACCATTTGGTTCTAGGAGTTTAATTCCATTATATTCGGCTGGGTTGTGTGATGCGGTTATTATTACTCCACCTAATACATTTTTTCTTCGACAAGATAGCTGAATACTTGGAGTAGGGGTTATCCCCACATCAATAACATCAAAACCACATGAATGAAGGCCAGATATTAAAGCGTTACTAATCATTTCGCCTGAGGTTCTTGTATCCCGACCGAGCAAAATTTTTCCAGTTTTTTCTTCTCTTTTCAAGAGGCTACCAAATGATAAGCCAATTTTTAATGCAAATTTTGGAGTAAGTCTTTTATTTACTATGCCTCTAGTACCAAAGGTACCAAAAATCTTCATAGTTTCACCAATTTAATTTAAATATTTTTTAAAGCTTGTTCTAGACTATTTTGGGTTTTAAATTTCTGTTTCTAAATAGATTATTAACATATATCTTTAAGTATCTTTTTTTAATATAGAATCTTGATTAATAATGGAGAGGTATAATGAAAGATATTGATGAGAAGTTGAATAAGGGCCTTAAGTTAGAGAAGAAAGGGGAAAGTGAGGAGGCATTGTCATATTATCAGAAATTGATTAATGATATAGAAGTTAATGGTGAAAAAGAAACTTATGAGTTATTATCGTTTTTAAATAATAGGATTGCTTCAATAAAAAAACAAAATAATGTTGAAGAATCCTTAAAATATGCTGAAAAATCATTAGAGTACGCTAAAAAACATGATGATACTCTTCAAATTGAAAAGGCAAGAATTACTTATGGTTTAATTTATAAAGAACTTGGAGATATTGAAGAAGCTGAGAAGATTTTGAAAAAGTCAATTAATGAATTAGAGAAAGGTAACACGAATGATAGAATCAGGGAAGGGTTAGGTTGGGCTCTTTACAGTTTAGGAGAGTTGTATCTAAATAAAGATATTTTTGATAAATCAGAAAAAAAATTACAAAGATCAAAAAGTATATTGGGTTCTTTAGGGGATTATGGGGGTAAGGCTTCTGCATTAGAAAAATTAGGAGATATTGAAAGAATAAGACAAGATGAAGAGAAAGCGGCTAGTTATTACCAGGATAGCATGGAAATATACGATGAGATTGGATCTAAAACTGATCTAGAAGAAGTGAGAGAAAAACTTAAAAAAATAAAACAATAATTATCTTTTAAAGTCTTTTAAGGGTCTACAATGCTTAATAAAATAGAGAAAGGTTCTTACCTTAAAGAAATTATTTTAACTATTACAATTGCAGTTATAATCGTTTTTACACTTCAATCTGGATTAAGATATGGATTAAGGACAAAAGATCCTATTGTGGTTGTTGTTTCTGGAAGTATGGAACCTACTTTTGAAAGAGGTGATGTATTAATCCTAAAAAATGGTTCGGATATTAATACTGGTGAAGTTGTTACTTATGATGATTCTAACGGAGATATCCCAATAGTCCACAGAGTTGAGGAAATAATTAACGATAATGGGGAAACCTACTACGTAACTTGGGGCGATAATAATCCAGCACCTGATACTTATAGAGATAGTAAAGGAAATCAATTACCAGGGGTTCCTGAAAGTGCAATAGAGAATGAGGTAGTATTAGTTATTCCTGAAATCGGTCATCTCTCTTTGTGGATAAGAGGTAGATAAAATGTCGTCGAATACAAAGAAAGAGCATAGAAATCCAGCCTTAACTGTTGATGCAATAATAAAATATGGAAGTGGGGTTATAATGATAAAGAGAGGTAATGATCCATATAAAAATTGTTGGGCTCTTCCAGGCGGATTCGTTGAATATGGTGAGACTGTTGAAGAGGCTGTTAGAAGAGAAATAAAGGAGGAAACTGGCTTGGAAATTGAAATTAAAGATATAATTGGAGTTTATTCTGATCCTAAGAGAGATCCAAGAGGACACGTAGTATCCATATGCTTTCTTGTTGATGGAAAAGGAAATTTAAAAGCTGGAAGTGATGCATCTGATGCTCATATAAAATCTATCGGAAATTTCCCTGATAAAATGGCGTTTGACCATGATAAGATGCTTAGAGATGCATTTGATGCAGAAGCATAATATTATTAAAAAGGGCTACTATTTATATTGGATGTAATTACTGGAGATATCAATTTAATAATGGAGGTTGAACTATGGAATTTTGCCCAGAATGTGGAAGTATTATGAAGAAAAAGAATGAGGAAGGGCTTCGTATATTAGCTTGTACTCAGTGTGATCATGAGGAGCCCTTAGAGGATGAAAGTGCTGATAAGTATAAAGCAAAGAAGGAGATGGATAAGCATCCTTCGGAAGAAACAATTGTTATAGATGAGGACGAAATAGATACAAAACCTAAAACTAATGAGAAGTGTCCAGAATGTGGTAATAATGAAGCATATCATTGGCAAATTCAAACTAGATCTGCTGATGAACCAGCCACTAGATTTTTTAAATGTACTGAATGTGGTAACACTTGGAGAGATTATGATTAGAATTTTAATTTAGTTTCTTTTATATCGGAAGGTACTTAAATTTTTAATTTTAGATCTAAATGTTGATTAATAGTTAATGAGGTGTTATGATGATTAAGGTATCTTTTTCAAAAGCAAAGGTTTTTGAAGATATTGTTAGAATGGCTTCTGGTTTGCTTGAAGAGGCAACTTTTACTATAGATGAAGATGGGATGACGATGAGATCTATGGATCCTTCTAGGGTAGCATTATTGGATTTGGATATTCCTAAATCTGCTTTTGAGGATTTTGAGGTTGAGGGGTCTTCAAAGTTAGGAGTAAATATGGAGAGATTTGCTAAGATCCTTAGGAGAGGGTCTTCTGGGGATACTTTAACTTTAAAACAGGATGCAGAAGATTCTTTGGATATTGTTTTCAGAGGAAAAGCTACTAGAAGTTTTAAATTACCTTTGAGAGATATATCAGAAAATGAACAAGAACTTCCTAATATTAACTCCACTTCATCAGCATCCATATTTGCAGAAGTTTTAATGGAAAGTGTTAAGGATGCTTCACTTGTTGGAGATAATTTAACGCTTGAGATGGTTCCTGGAAATCTTAAGGCTAAGGCTCATGGTAATGGTCAAGAAACTAGTACTGTAGTTACAGAAGATGATGAAGCCCTGATCGAACTTGATGTAGAAGAGGAATCAAAATCTACTTATGGTTTGTCCTATTTAGAAAGTATGATTAAACCAATGGGTAAATCAGATATAATTGATATAGATCTTGGTTCAGATATGCCATTGAAAATTAAGTACCCAATTGAAGATGAGGGAAGATTATTGTTTGTTCTTGCCCCTAGAATAGAGAATGAATGATGATAAAATATGGATATTGAAGATTTGAAAGATATACTGGAGAGAGAGCTGTCCAGAGATAAGATTCAAAGTATAGAAGATGAATTCTATGAAGAGGCAAGATCTGGATTAGATAGTATTAAGGGGATGGATGGTCCGATTAAGGATCGCAAGGAAGAAAAGTATGAGGAGTATCTTTCGGAGTTATTAAAAGCTAGATTAAGTAAAATTCTTCATGAATTCCCTCATATGCCTGATGAAAATCTTACGAAAGAAGAAAACAGGATTTATGAATATATGGAATCTTTACTAAGTTTTTCTCCAAAAAAAATCGAATTAAAGACGCAAGAGAATAGGAAGAATGTTGATGATTCCGGAAAAAAAGTAGAAACGGAAAAAGAATCTGGAATTAAGGAAAGAGAGGAAGGATCTCAGGAAAATGGGAAGATTAATATGGAGGATCCAGAAAATCAGGAACTTGAATCTGAAGTTGAGAATGTTGATTTTACTGATGAGGAAACCATTCAAAAGGCTGAAGTTCAATCTAAATCTGAGACAAAAGTAGATAAAAATAAATCGACCAAGGGATCTCTTTCGGTAGAGGGTAGTGAAGATTTTGAAAAAGAATCTGAAGTTGAGATTAAATCAGTTGGCTATCTTCTACTGAGGGATACCCCAGAAATGTTAGAGAATGAATCCTCTAAAGTAGGGCCTTTCAATGAGGGAGATTTGGTCAATCTTCCATCCGATGTTGGTGAGATCTTAGTGGATCGAGGTGTGGCTGAGAAAATTGAGTTGAAGGGCCTCTAGGGGGTTGATTGAGGTGTTAATATGAAAATTCCACAAAAAGTTATGAGGTATTGCCCGTATTGTAGCGAACATACGGAACATAGAGTTAAGAAAGTAAAAGGTTCGAAAGCTAGTGAGATGAGAAAAGGTCAAAGAAGATTTAGAAGAGTTACCTCTGGATATGGAGGTTTTCCACGACCTAAGGTGTCCGGTGGTGCTAAGATAACAAAGAAAACTAATTTAAAATATGAGTGCTCTGAATGCGGTAAAGCTCATAATAGTGAAGGAGTTAGAACTGGGAGACTGGAGATAGAGAGATAGAGGTGTTAAAGATGGTTGATATTAAAGAACCAGATTCTGAATTTTTAAAGGTAAAGTGTATAGATTGTGGTAGTGATCAAATAATATTTAGCAAGCCTTCTACGGAGGCTCATTGCTCTGTTTGTGGAGCCTCATTGTCTGAGCCTACTGGTGGAAGTGGAAAAATTAGAGCAGATATAATGGAGCGTTTGTAATCGGTTGGTGATTCTATGGCTAATGAAGAGTTCCCTGAAAAAGGAGATCTAGTGATCGGAGAGGTTCGTGATATTAAAGATTACGGAGCCTTTATAGAACTATTAGAGTACCAGGATAAAACTGGTTTAGTTCATATATCAGAGATCTCTAATTCTTGGGTAAAGAATATCCGTAATCATGTGAAGAATGGACAGAGAATGGTAGCTAAGGTAGTGGACGTTGATGAGGAGAAGGATCATATCAATTTGTCTCTTAAGAGAGTTTCAGGAGAAAGCAAGAGAAGAAAATTAGAAGCTAATAAGAGATCTAAAAGAGCTGAAGGACTTTTAAAGCATGTAGCGCGTGAAATCGGTGAAGATGAAAGTGATATATGGAGTGTATGGGATGATCTTGAAGAAGAGTTCGGTGATGTTTATGAAGGATTTATAGAGGTAGCAAGGAAGGGGGAAGATGCTTTAGAGGGAGTTGTTCCCGAGGAATGGGTTGATACTCTCTATGAGAATATAAAGTCAAATATTGATTTACCTTCAGTTGAGATAGCCTCAGATCTCAAATTAGAATGCTACGAAGGGAATGGAGTAAGAGTTATTAGAGAGGCCTTAAAAAAAGGTGAAGAGGCAAGTTCCGATAAGGAAACGGATTTAGAGGTAAGTTATCAGGGAGCTCCAAGTTATAGAATATCTGTTAAAGCTCCTGACTATAAGAAAGCCGAAAAGACTCTAGATAACTTCTACGAATCTGTAGAGGCTTATATGGATTCTTATTCTGGAAGTATTTCAATTGAAAGAGATTGAGATGAATTTAGATGAATAAGATGCGTAAATGTCCAGAATGCGGAAGTTATACTCTGAAGGACATATGTCCAAATTGTACTAAGCCCGAAAAGGATCAGAAAACTGAAAGTGCACATCCAGCTAGCTTTTCACCTGAAGATCCTTATGGCAAATACAGAAGAAAACTTAAAATAGAAGAATTAGAATTGGATTTAGAACCTGGAAAAGTAGAATAATTATATCAATTCAACTAAGAGGGATTTATATGTTAAAGAAAACTGAGATTGAAGTGTCAGAAAAACCGGATTTTGATAATCCTATTTTAATTGAAGGATTACCTGGAATTGGATTAGTGGGTAAACTAGTTGCAGATCATTTAATAAAAGAATTGGAAGCAGATAAATTTGCTGAAGTCTATTCTCCACATCTCCCACACCAAGCTGTAGTGAAAGAAGAAGGTGAATTAGGTTTAGTGAAAGATGAACTTTATTATACAGAGATCGAAGGAGGTAAAGACTTAGTAATATTAACTGGAGATAGCCAAGTACCTCCTAATGATGGACCTGGTCACTACGAGCTAGCAAGTACGATTTTAGATTACTTCAGTGATGTTGGGATTCAAGAGATTTTCACGCTTGGAGGTTATCAGATCAAAGATACAAAGGAAGAACCAGAGGTACTTGCAGCGGCAACTGAAAGAGAACTTCTTGACGGATATGAAGATGACTTAAAGATTCGAAGTGACGAAGGCGGAGGTATAGTCGGAGCTTCAGGGCTACTTCTTGGAATAGGAAAAAAACTTGATATCGATGGCTACTGTCTACTCGGTGAATCGCCAGGATTCCTAGTAGATGCAAAAGCGGCTGAAAAGATTCTAGAAACATTAATGATGATGACTGAAATTGATGTGGATACATCTGAACTAGAAGAAAGAGCCGAAGAAACTGAAAAACTAGTCAAAAGATTAAAGAAGTCAAAATCAGAAATGGCAGAAGCAGGGCAAATGGAAGAAGAAGGACAAACCTATATAAGGTAAGAAAAATGAAAGAGCGAGGATTAGTCCAGTATCTCTCTTCTCTTTTCTCTTCTCGTTCTAATAATGATAATATAACAAATATTCTTGGAATTGGAGATGATGCATGTTTAATAAAATCAGATCATCCTTTAGTATTTACTACAGATGCTATGTCATACAGCTGCCATGTTTTCAACTTTCTTAGTGATCAAGAATTAGGTAAAAGATTCGTCACAGCTAATGTTAGTGATTTAGCAAGTATGGGTGCTTCTCCAAAATTCTTTCTAAATAACATTTTAATAAATGAATCCAATACCGATATTAACATCAAAAATTTAATAAAAGGGGTAGAACAGGGTTGTAGTCAATATGAAATGAGTGTTATAGGCGGAGACATAAGTTCCGCTAAAGAATTAATTTTAAGCGGATTTGCGATTGGGTTTATCGAAGGTGATAAATATCTTACTCGGAGTGAAGCCCAAGCGAACGATCTCTTATGTGTCACAGGTGATTTAGGTAAAGTGAAACTAGGATTTGAGATGGCTGAATCATCTTTACCTAAGGAAGTTAAAGAGAAAATGGTAAGCCCCAAAGCGAAAGTAAAAGAAGGAAAAGAACTTTTAGGAATAGCAACCTCTTGTGACGATATTAGTGATGGATTATCTAATGAGAGTTGGGAGATATCGTTAGCCTCAGACGTTAAACTGGTATTAGTTCCTGATAAATTTCCAATCGCTGATATAGTTTATCAAAATTCTGAGAATCCGATAGAAACTGCACTTTCTTCCGGTGAGGAGTTTGAACTTCTTTTCACTGCTCCTTCAGACCAATTAAAATCCCTTGAAATCGATTATACTATAATTGGAAAAGTTAAAAAAGGATCTGGTGTTTACCTAAAGGATGGAACCCAGGTACCTCGAACTGGCTGGGAACATTTTAACAAAGAATGATCAATATGTTTAAGGAAAATTCTTCTGATCTAGGGAAAAAAGAAGCTCTTTTTTATGAAAAAAAATCAGATAAAGATGTTAAATGCTTTCTTTGCCCTGTTAATTGTACAATTTCTGAAGGGCAGGTTGGATCCTGTAAAGCTAGAAAAAATATAGAGGGAACTCTTTACACTCTAAACTATGGATTACTATCCAGTCAGCATGCTGATCCAATAGAGAAAAAACCTCTTTTCCATTTTTTTCCTGGTAGCAATGCTTTTTCCATAGGAACTTTAGGATGTAATATGTCATGTGACCATTGTCAAAACTGGAGAATCTCCACAATTGGACCGGAAGAAAAACCAAGATTCCAAACCACGAGATTAAAGCCCCAAAAGATTGTTGATAAGGCTAAAAAGCATTCCACTATAGCTTATACCTATAATGAACCTACTATATGGTATGAATTCGTCAAAGATACAGCCGAATTGGCTCATGAGAATAATCTAAAAAATGTATTAGTAACTAACGGCTATATAAATGAAAAGCCTTTTAGAGAATTAGCTCCCTACATTGATGCAATGAATATAGATATAAAGTCCTTTGATGAAGATTTCTATAGAAGAATATGTCATGTCCCCAGCGGAAAAGAATCAAAAAATACAGCCATTTTAGCTCATGAACTAGGAATACATATTGAATTAACTTATTTGGTAATAACAAATGAAAATGATAGTATTGAAGAAATAGAAAAATTTATTGAATGGGTAAAAACCATAGGTTCTGAAATTCCTGTTCACTTTTCAAGATATCGACCACAGCATGAGATGAAAAATCCCTCAACGAGCATTAAAAAACTTGAGAAAGCATATGAAAAAGCCCAAGAAAAAGGCCTAGCAAACGTATATATCGGTAATGTAAGAAAAAAAGGTACGGAAAATACACATTGTCCAGGATGTGGTGAAAAGATTCTTGAAAGATCTGGATTTACCCTTAAAAAATCTCAAATTGAGGACGGAAACTGTAAGTATTGTGGAAGAGAAGTAAAAGGAATATTTAAAAATTAATCATCTCATTCTCCAAGTAAAAATGGGGTTTCTTGCCGCCTTAGCTTCATCTAACCGAGATCTATATGTATTTTCTGGTGCTTTTTTTAGCTTGTTTGCGTTCTCATAAGCGTTTTGGGAAATATCCTTCAGTGCTTTAATAAATTCATCTAAGTATTCTTTAGGTTCTGTTTCGGTGGGCTCAATCATTAAAGCTTCATGAAAAATCAAAGGAAAGTACATTGTTGGAGCATGTATCCCATAGTCTAGTAAGTTTTTAGCTACGTCTTCGGCATCAACTTCTGTATCTTCTTTCATAGGTTCTGAACTGAAGACTGTTTCATGCTTTCTAAGATCCTTGTATGGTAATTCAAACCCTTTGACCTCTTTTAGCTTTTTATTAATATAATTCGCATTTAGAACAGCTTCCTCGGTTACTTTTTCAAGATCCTTACCTAAACTTTTCATATAAGATAAAGCCCTTATGAAAATGGAAAAATTACCATGATAGGCTCTAACCCTGCCAATAGAGTTAGGAACATCGTAAGTAAATTCATACTCGCCGTTATTCTTTTCGAGAAGAGGCACTGGTAAATAATCTTTCAAATGCTTTTTTACACCGACAGGTCCAGCTCCGGGTCCTCCCCCTCCATGAGGAGTTGAAAATGTTTTATGTAAATTAATATGAACTATATCAAATCCCATGTCTCCAGGACGTGCTTTACCCATAGTTCCATTCAAATTTGCTCCATCATAATATAGTAAGCCCCCTGCATCATGGATTATATCTTTTATTTTAGTGATCTTCTCTTCAAATATTCCTAAGGTATTTGGGTTGGTTAACATTAATCCAGCTGTGTTTTCTCCAACTGCTTCGTGAAGCGCTTCTATTTCAACAGTTCCTTCCTTATTAGAAGGAATTTCCAATACTTTGAACCCTGCCATGGAGGCACTTGCAGGATTTGTTCCATGTGCGGAATCTGGGACAATTATTTCGTTTCTTTCTTTTTCCTGGTATTCTCTAATAATCATGACTCCAGTAAATTCTCCGTGAGCTCCTGCAGCAGGTTGTAGAGTAAATCTATCCATACCAGTAATTTCTTTCAACCAGTTTTCTAACTCATACATTATTTCTAATGTGCCTTGTATAGTGCTATTATCTTGGTAAGGATGTGAATTGGTCACTTCCTCCCAAGAAGCTATCTCTTCGTTCAATTTTGGGTTGTATTTCATAGTGCAGGAACCTAAGGGATACATACCACTTTCAATCCCGAAATTCATTTCGGAAAGTCGTGTAAAATGTCTCATTACTTCAATTTGGCTTATTCCCGGTAAATTAGGATCATTTTTTCGTTTTAATTCATCAGGTAAATTTACATTACGATCTTCTATCGGGTCTGGAATTTCAACAGCTATACCTTCTGATCCATCCCGGTTTAAATCTTTTAAAAGCGGTTCATCCCATTGCGCTTGCTTAAAAATTATTGTACCTCCTTTAATGCATTTAAAAGCTTATTAATTTCTTTCTTCGAGTGTACCTCGGTAACAGAAAAGATAGAAAATTCTTTACTATTGATCTTTTTAGGAGGGCCAACCTGGATACCTTTATTTAATAATCTTTTGTATAATTTATTCCAGTCCCCATCATAACCCACGGTGAATTCTTTGAAATGTTTAGAATCGAAAATAGGAGCTTTAAAATTTTTTAATTCATTGATCTTGTTTATTAAATAATTATTATTTTTAATAATTGTTTTACTTAACTTTTCCAATCCTTCACTCCCCAAAGAAGATATATAAATTGCAGATGCTAACGCAGTTAAGGACTCATTTGTACAAATATTCGAAGTTGCTTTTTCCCTTCTTATGTGCTGTTCTCTTGTTTGTAAGGCCATAACGAAACCATTGTCACCATTATCGTCCTTAGTCATTCCTATTAGCCTACCTGGCATTTTCCGAACAAGTTTTCGATCATTTCTTATTCCAAATATTCCAACCAAAGGGCCACCAAAGTTCATTGGATTTCCAAAGTAAGAGGCTTCTCCAATAACTATATCTGCATTATAACTTCCAGGAGCTTTGACAATCCCTAGTGAAGTTGGGTCAACCCCCATAATGAAAAGTGAGTTATTTTCATGGACAATTTCTTCAATTTTATCAAGTTTTCTTTCAAAAAAACCAAGATATGTAGGATTCTCCAAATAAACACCGGCAGTATCTTTATCGATCTTATCCCTAAGATCTGAAAGATCAATCTGTCCACTGTCGTTTTCATATCCAATTTTTTCGATCTTTATATTTTTTCCTTTGATATATGTTTTAAGAACTTCTTCTCTTTCAGGATGAATTATTTCAGGTATTAAGATCTTATTTCGGTCTTTTTTACCTCTTAAACTCATTAAAGCAGCTTCACCGAGAGCAGTTGACCAATCATACATTGAAGAATTCACAATATCTATTTCTAATATCTCCCCCATTAATGATTGATACTCAAATAAGGATTGTAACATACCTTGTGAAATTTCAGGCTGGTAAGGCGTATAAGCAGAATGAAATTCACTTCTTTGAATAAGGTTTTTAACATGGCTTGGAACGTAGTGAGGGTACACTCCTTCTCCGAGAAATTTAGTAACTTCCTTGTTCTTCGATAATATATCTCTTAAATTTTCTTTAACTTCAAATTCGTTTTTTCCCTCTGGCAGATTATATTCGTCATCCATCTTTATCGATTCTGGTATATCCTTGAAAAGTTCATCAACGCTGCTTATATTAACTTCATTGAGCATCTCCTTTCTTCTAGAAGAGTTAGGCAAATACGGATGTTTCATAATATCATAGTCAATATCTGTTTTTGTTCATAAATAATTTTTGGTAATATATCTTTGATAGTAAATTTTTCAGATAAGAAAAGAAAAGATAAAAATGTACAATTAATCCATAGGACTTAGATTCCTTAAATCAGAAACCACTTGGCTAAGTTTTTCAACTACTTTTTCAGATTCATCTAAAGTATTGAACCTACTTAATGACATCTTCACTGATCCATGAGATTCTTCAAGCTTTCTTCCCATGGCTAATAACACATAATTAGGTTCCAAATCAGGGGAAGCACATGCAGATCCAGTATCAACTTGAATATTTTCTTCATCAAGTCTCAAAGCGATAGCTTCTCCTTCTATACCTAAAAATGAGTAATTAACATTGTAGGGACTTCTTTTATCTAGGTTCTCTGGACCATTTAAAATAGTATTATCAATATTATTTTCTATTTCTTCGATTATTTCTCTTTGGATATTTCTAACTTTTTTAGAATGCTTTTCCATTTCTTCTTGAGCCAACTCAACGGCCTTTTTAAACCCTATTATTCCTGGAATATTCTCTAGGCCTGGCCTTAAATCACTACTGGAATGGTGTCCAAACATTAGAGGTTCTAATTCCAAATTATCTCTAACAAATAAACCACCAATTCCCTTAGGGCCATGGATTTTATGTGCTGTAAATCCCATTAAATCAATATCTAATTTCTTTACATCTATTGGGATTTTACAATATGCGGAACCTGCGTCACCATGGATAATCGCATTGGAACTTTTGTCTCTAATAATTTCTACAACTTTTTCTAAAGGCTGAATAGCTCCCGTTATATTCTCAACTATATTAATGCTAACTAGTTTAGTTTCTTCCTTTAGCTTATCTTCTAGGTCGTTAATATTTATTATTCCATTGTCATTTACTTCAACGTAATCCACGTTGAATCCAGAATCTTCTAGATGTCGAAAGGTTTCCAAAACAGATGGATGCTCTACCTTAGTAGTGATAAAATGGCCATTTTTTTCTTTCTGAGCTATGCCTCTAATAGCCATATTATTCGATTCAGTCAATCCAGAAGTAAATTCAATTTCTTTTGGTTTAGAATTAATTGATTTTGATAAAACTTCTTTAGTGTTCTCTATAGTTTTATAAATGTCTAAAGAACTGGAGTAGATAGCAGATGGGGTTTCAAATTTTTCTTTTAAATAAGGCTTCATTTCTTCGATTACTCTAGGGTCTGTTGGAGACGTAGCATCATTGTCCATATATACCATACTTTCACCAATCAAATTATGATCGAAACATATAAATATATTGGTGCTCAAGTTTGTCCGGTGTAGAACATGCTTATAGTAGAAGAGTATTTTAAAGATTATCCAGCAAGGAAAAAGGTAGCAGAACTTTTACTAAATAAAGGTTTTTCAGTTTCTGACTCCAATGTGAAAGCAAATGGAATAAAGATCCCAATTACGGAAATAGCAGAAGAAGCAGAAGTTAATAGAAAAATAGTATATCATACAATAGATCAAATTGAGAATAATAAAGCTTTAAAGCTTACTTTCTCCAATAATAAAACAAGAGCAGATCTAAGTAACGTGGCACCTACTGTTGGATGGGAAGTATTACAAGTAGAAGTAGAAGGCCATAAATCATTAGGAGAAGTCTTGAACATAATCGATGGTCAAGAAATACATGAAGTTATGTCAAAAGATAAAAAAGCCTCGGTAATTATAAAAGAACCACTGGAGATAGGTAAACTTCGGGAAATATCATCTATAAAAGGTATAAACAGTTTAACGTTAAAAACACCTCAAAAAGACAAAGAAAGATTAGCATGTAATTTTTGCGAAGTTGAATACTGTGAAAATCGACAAAAGGAGAAAACTTAACAATAATAAATGATATAATTTGATTCATTTTTTACTAATTTTTAATTAATTTTTTTGATGAATAAAAAAAGAGAAAGAGTCTAAAAAATTTACTATTTATTTTCTAGAAATTCAACCATTTCTTCAGATTTTCTTCTGTTTGGTGTATCTGGAATATTTTTAGGATAACCTAAAGGGGTTATAGTTGCGATATGATGATCCAAAGGTATACTTATTAATTCCTTCACTTTCTTTCTATCCATATCAGCTATCCAACAAGTTCCAAGGCCTTGATCCCATGCACTAAGCATAAAGTGGTAAGCAGCTATACAACCATCTTCCTTAACTCTTTTAGTCTTTTTAGGATCTGTATATATGGCAACAGCGGATGGGGCATTTGAAATAGGAGCGCTTTTCCAATCACGAATTTGACTTAATTTTTCTAGGATATCTGAGTTTTTTATTACTTTAAATTTATAAGACTCAGAGTTCTTAGAAGTAGGTGAAAATCTGCAATTTTCGAATATTCTCCAAAACACATCTTTAGTTACTTTATCAGATTTGAAATTTCTAACGCTTCTTCTTGTTTCCAAAAGAGTTCTAGCATCTCTATAAGATTTTGTTGGATTTAAGAAAGTTTGGAATTCAATATCTCTGTTCTCAGGATCTTTAGCATAGAAATGGTAAATCGAGTATTCATCATTTTCTTCAGGTTTACTAACAGCGATATTCTTTAATTGTTCATATTTATCATTTACGCTCTCTTTAGTGTCATAAAAGAAAGTAATAGTGTTATCTTTGCTGATCTTATCTCTCTCACAGAAGCCTAATAGTAAATTATCATCCTTAAAGATAACACATCCTCCCTGATCAAGCCAAATCTCTATATCTAATTCTTCTTCATAAAATTTTCTAATTTTTTTCAAATTCTTTGTGTAATTAAATACGATTCCAGACATGGTAATCAAAATATAATCTAAAACCTGATTAAAGAATTTTTTCATTAAAATATTGTTCCTTAAAATAATTATATCTGAAAAGTTATTAATATAAATGAAAGTGACAGAAGTTTTTTAATGTTTTAAAACAAAGAATAACACATAATCTATTTTTCTGGGAGGAAATAACATGGGAGTAGAATTGAATATAAAAGAAGATGAAGTCCCTGAAAATGCTACCTTAATTGTTGGATTCCCCGGAGTAGGAATGGTTGGCGGTATGGCAGCTGATCATTTAGTCGGTGATTTCGAGATGGAGCAAATAGGACAGATAGAAATAAGTGAGATCGCACCTGTAGCCGTAGTTTTCAATGGTAGACCACGTAGACCAGTTCGAATCTTTAAAGGTGGAAAATATTTATTAGTTAAGTCAGACGTAATAGTTCCAAAGAATTGTTGTCCCCCACTTTCTAAACAATTAATTAGCTGGGCCAAAGATAATAAGATCGATAAGGTTGTAATATTAGACTCTATCCAGTCTAATAAACCTCCAGAGGAAACTGAAGACCAGGTTTACGGAACTATTTCAATCCATGGATTGGAAGAAGATTTAGAGAGTATTGATATGGAGATTCTTCAAAGAGGAGTACTTTCTGGACCGGCAAGTATGGTCTCAGTAGA
This sequence comes from uncultured Thermococci archaeon, assembly GCA_964436705.1. Taxonomy (GTDB): domain Archaea; phylum Methanobacteriota_B; class Thermococci; order Thermococcales; family CAYNOZ01; genus CAYNOZ01. The sequence goes on along the minus strand of CAYTEI010000015.1, from coordinate 9,931 downwards.
ATGCACGGAGCGAAAAGTACCAGCTTACGGAATGTATGTAAAAGCTAATCCTAAGGTACCGGATGCTCGATCGGCAGCGGGTTTATTAGAAAAACTTTCAAGACTACTAAATGAAGACATTAATGTTGAAGATCTAAAAGATAAGGCCGAGGATATAGAAGCTAAATATGAAAAAATGGTTCAAAAGACTAGGAAGGTATCAAAAGAAATGGAAGAGAACAAACCTATCTCTCCAATGTACGGATGATTTTTCTTTTTGTTTTTTTAATTTTTTAGGGCTTAAAATGAATTCTTCTCTAATGGTTAAGGATTTTAGATAATAAAGTTTAAATTGTTACGATACTTTTAGCATCGCAGCTTTTTCGAATTTCTTTTTTAATTTTTTTGTATTAAAGTTTTTTTTATTTTTTATAGGGATAATTTTTATATTTTTTTTATTCATATATTCTTTTAGCGCTTTTTTATTTTCATAGGTAACTAGGTAAAAGGTTTTTGTGGTGTTTTTAATTCCTAACTCATTTATTGCTTTTTTGATTTGTCTTTGGTTACTTAGGTATAGTAAAAGTTCTATGTAAGGGTCTTCAGCTATGTTATTTTCTTCTTCAAAGTTTCTTTTCGCAAGAATTGCAGAGTGTATTATTTCTTGATAGTTGGTTATTTTTTCTGCGTCTAATAGTTGTATACTATTTAAATTTTCGATTAGTTTTTCTGGATTTGCGTGCTTTCCTTTTGCAACTGTTATTTTCTGTTCTGGGTTATTCATTTTTATTGTTATCATATTATTATGTTTGATTACTTTCTTTTTTTACGTTTCTTTTGATTTTCTTTTTTGGACAGTTCTGTTTAGACAAATTTTGTATTATTTGTAATTCATATGTGTGTCTCCTGTGGGGTAAAACTTAAGTACATCAGTAACACATACCTACAAAAGACTTATAAAGATAGGAGGTATTTCAAACATGCCCATGGAATCAATTACAATTAGGGTACCACAAGCCTATATTGAAGGTTTGGATGATCTTGTGGAAAAAAAGATGTATCCAAGTAGAAGCGAGGCAATAAGGGCAGCGATGAGAGATCTACTTAAAAACGAACTCTGGGAAGGAGAAAGTCGATCTCAATCTCCAGAGGAATCAGAATATAAAAATCAAAACGTATTTTAGTGAGGTAAGAATTATGAAAGGGCTTTTGGAGGAGGCCCTAAACAATAGGGACAATTCCAATGGAAAAAATTTGAAGGAAAGGTTAAATATTTATGTTGTAGGTGCTGGTGGAGCAGGTAATAATACAATAGACCGATTAAGCCAGATAGGTATACATGGAGCTGAATTAGTGGCAGTTAATACAGATCATCAACAGTTAGAGAACACAAAAGCTGATAGACGAGTGTTGATAAGTGAAGATGGACTAGGAGTTGGTGGTGACCCTCGAGGAGGTTACGAAGCGGTAAAAACTCATAAAAGGGAACTACTTCAGAATATTGATAATCCGGATTTAGTTTTCGTCACTGCTGGTATGGGTGGTGGAACTGGAACTGGAGCTTCAGGATTAATAGCTGATTGCATTAAAAACAATTTCACCAGATCTGATGGTAGAGAACCGTTAGTAGTTGGTGTAGTAACTTATCCATTTAAGATGGAAGGTAAACTTAGACAAGAAAAGGCATCTTTAGGTTGTAAAATACTGAAGAATAACTCTGATACGTTAATTACTATAGAGAATGATAAGCTTCTTGAATTTGCCCCTGATCTTAGTATGGATGAGGCTTTCAATTTAGCTGACGAGATAATAGCTCGTATGGTTAAATCTTTGACTGAAACCGTTTCTCATCCTTCAAGAGTTAATATTGATTATGCTGATGTTTATTCTATCATGAAGAATGGTGGAACAGCTTTAATAGGTATAGGGGAATCTGACAGTAACAACCGAGCTACAGATGCTGTAGAAAACGCAATAAAAACCAAGATGCTTGATGTTGATGTTGCAGGAAGTCAGACAGGGTTACTACACTTCTCACATGGTCCAGGTGTTAAATTAGGAGAATTAAACTCAGCAATGGAAAGAATTCATGAACTAATCGATGAAGGTGGCAATACTCCAGAACTAATCTGGGGAGCAAGAGAAGATGAAAACCTAGGAAACACAGTAAGAGTAATGCTTATAATGACTGGCGTCAAATACGGAAAATTGATGCCAAATAATTTAGGCGGAGAAATGCTAGAAGAATCTGAAGATAAAGAAGATCTAGAAGAAAAAGAAATCAAGAAATATATTAAGGATCTAAAGAACAGTCAAAACCAAGAAATTAACAGAGATAATGGTTTTCTGAAAGAGCTTAAAGAAGAAAAGAGCTCCAAAAGCAATGAAAATGTTGATCTCGATATAGATCATATCTAAATTTTAGTTCTTTCCTTTTTTATCTTTAAATACCAATCCGGTTAGAATAACAAATATACGGAAAAATAAAAATAATAAAATCTTTCTAAATGAAGGATTATAAGGAATCTTATTTACTAATCCTAGTTCGAGAAAAAAAGAAAGGATTAAAAAAAAAAAATTAACTTTAAATATGAATTGGAATTCCTATTTTATTTTTTTTGAATTTAGTTGTTAATCTGTTGTAACGATTGGATCTTCACCCACAATTACAGTATCTTCATATTGTGATACCTTACCACCTGAGACTTCATTCAAAACTCGGTAAGGATTTATTATATCACGGTTTATCATTTTTTTCAAAGCTATTTTTGTTTTTCCGCCTGAGAATTCTTCATATATCCATCTTTCAGCAAATGGCAAGGATTTTCTAGGTTTAATATAGTTTGTTATTTCTCTTGCCCTATTCATTCTGATGGAACTGTTCTTTTCTAAGTTCATTATGTAAGATTCTTTTCCCTCGATGACCTTACCGTCTCCATTCGTGGCAAATGGTTCTATTGCAAATACATCCCCTTTTTTTAGCTCGTATTGGGAATTAGATTCAATATTTGGAAGGGAAACTCCTGTATGAAGGTTCCATTGTTCCATCTTATGTCCAGTAAGATTTTGAATAGGATTAAATCCATATGATCTTATTTTTTGTTCTATAGTTTTTCCAATTTTTCCAACCTCTTTTCCTGGCTTTATTTCCTTCTTTGCAACTTCTAAGGACTTTTCAGCCGCTTTCATAAGATCATCTTTTCCATGGTTAACCTTGACTGTTGTTGCGGTATCAGCGATATAACCTTCGATATGAACCCCCAAGTCTATTTTAACGTAATCACCTGATTCCACCGTCTTTTCATCATCTTTAGGGGAAGTGTAGTGTGCAGCGGTATTATTAACTGAAACATTACATGGAAAAGCTATTTCACCTCCTTTCTCTTTGATACTAGATTCTACAAATTTTACCAAGTCAATAATTTTTAGTTCTGGTTCAATCTTATCTTCCGCTTTTTTAAGGACTTCATTAGCTATCTTTCCAGCCTCTAAGTACTTACTTTTAGTTTCTTCATTTAAGGTCATATCTTTCCACCTCTATTTTTCTCTCAATCTCTTCTAATTTAATAGGTCCTTCCCGAATTATCTCCCAATTTAACGGGTCAAAAACAGTTGATGGAATACCTCCATGACAATCTCCACCATCAAGAGCCAAATCAAATTTTAATCCTTTAATAGCTCTTTCAAAATATTTTGAAGAATTTTTGCCACTTATATTTGCGCTCGTAGACGTTATGGGTTTTCCAAACTTATTAATAACTTTATTAATCTGATTTTCAATCATTCGAATTCCAACTTTCTTCTTTCCAGCCGTTAAATTGTTAGGTAAATTTTTCTTTGGAACTAAAAGAGTAATAGGTCCAGGTAAGAAATTATCAATTAAATCTTCGATAAGATCGTTAATTACAGCATAATCTTTGATCATTTCCTTATTAGAGACTAAGATAGAAATTGGTTTCTCCCTAATTCTATTTTTCACATTAAATACTTTTTTAACTGTTTTTTCTTTCGTAGCATTAGCTCCAATACCGTAAACGGTATCAGTAGGATAAATAATAACCCCATCATTACTTAAAACTTCCACAGCTCTACATATTGCTTCATTATTTTGTTCATTCAGGATCTGAATATCCAGATCAATCACCCAACACCCAAAACATAATAAGCTTCTCAATAAGTATCTTTGGTGACAGGATGGAGAGCTTTTTTACAGAGAGACAAGTGCAAGTTATAAAACTCAGGGAAAAAGGACTTACGCACGAAGAGATTGCAGATAAGTTCGGTACCACAAAGCCAAATATTTATATTCTCGAAAAAAAAGCTAAAAATAATCTAGAAAAAGCAAGGAATACAATAAAAATATGGAAGGAAATAAAGTCAGTTCTAGAATACGACCTTGAAAAAGGGGCTGATGCTTTCGAGGTTCCAAAAAAGATATATAAAAAAGCCGATCAAAAAGACATCAAAGTAGAAACGAGTTCCACTGAAATAGTACAATTTTTAAGGGATGAAGAAGTTGTCAATGGTCGTAAAGTTTCTGAAAATAATAAAATCCTTGTTCTAGAAGACGGAACAATCGAATTAGCAAAACACCTGAATGAAACTTGAGTTTCTAATTAGATGCTTTAATAGGGATGAGGAATTATTATGACGACTAAGAGAGATGAAGAAAAAGGAAAAGACCAATCCTTTGAATATGAAGTATTAGTTATTTTTGTGCAACCAGAAACTTCTGGAAATCTAGGAGCTATAGCTAGAACGATGAGGAACTTTGGTTCCACAGAATTGATATTAGTAGATCCAAAATGTGAGATAGATCAAGACGCGAAAATTCGTGCGGTTCATGCAACTGATGTTTTAGAAAGTGCAAGAACTGTACCTGAACTTGATGATGCCCTAGATCTTGTTGATTTTGGTGTTGGAACAACAAGCATTGAAAGTGGCGATCATAATTTAATAAGATTAGCTTTGAGGCCCTGGGAATTATCTAAAGAACTTGAGAGTGTTGATGGTAGGATCGGTATAGTTCTCGGTAGAGAATCATCTGGTCTTAGTAGAGAGGAATTGAGAAAATGTGATCTCACCGTTACTATTCCTACGAATCCAGAATATGAAACAATGAATGTTTCTCATGCGGCTGCAATAATATTATATGAATTATATAAAAAGTTTGATGAAAGACCAGAAGAGATAAGGGAAATTTCGGGTAAGGAGAAAGAAATACTGAACAATAATTGGGTTGAGTTATTAGATACATTGGATATGCAAAGAACGAAAAGAGAAGTTTGTTCAACTATTTTTAAAAGACTTTTGGGCAGGTCTTTTATATCTGGGAGAGAAGCACATACATTAACTGGTGTTTTTAGAGAACTCAGGAAGAAATCTAAAGGCGAACATCCATATGAAGATGAGTAGTCTTAGAGTTTCTGAGTTCTAATTTCAATCTGGAGTTTTGTGGTTTACGAAAGATTTATTTAATAATGATGTTGAATTTGTTTGGTGGTGTTATGAATAAAGCTGAATTATATTTGACTTCATTTTTTGCCCTTATCATAGCTATAGCTCTGGGAATTGCTTACCAGTGGGGGCCTTATACATTATTGAGAGTAGTTGCAGTACTATTTTTCTTGGGAGTTACTTTAGGCCTTCTTGGGATAGGGTTCTTGTCTCTGTACGCTGAAAATGTTAAATATGCTTTATTTTCGATTATACCTGCGATTATTACGGGTTATACGACTTATCTTTCGTATATGTGGCAGAGAACAATGTTAATAGGTTTAGTATTTGCACTAATAGTTTTAGGAGTATTATTTGGGATTTGGTGGATATCAGAACCAAACCTAAGTCTTCTTGAAAGATTAAAATCACCTGATTCTCTAAGGGATGATGAAAACTATCGCGCCGCTGCAAGAAAATATGAGAAAAATGAGGATTATGAAAGTGCTGCTGAATGTTATGTGGAATTAGACCAAATGGAGAGTGCTGCTTGGGCTTATGAAAAGGCTGAGGATTATGAAAGTGCTGCTGAGAGCTATGAAGAAGTTGAGGATGAGGATCCATACCATTGGAAGGAATCTTATGAGAACTGGAAAAAAGCTGATAATAAACTTAAAGCCGCTGAATCTCTCGAGAAATATGCTGAGGAAGAGCCTTGGTACTGGGAAGATGTAGCTGAGTTATGGGATGAAATTGAGGAAGATAATGATATTGATGCTGATAGAAGAGCAAAAAAAGCATGGAGAAATATGATAGGATATTATGAAGATGAAAGCGATGAGGAAGGAGTTTTCTGGGAAGATGTTGCTAAGGGATATGAAAAACTAGGTCAGGAAGACGATGCCCAAGAAGCTTGGAAGAATTTCGCAGAATATTGTGAGGACCAGGCGGATAAAGACGGGTCCTGGTGGAAACATGTGGCAGAAGCTCATGAACTAGGAAATAAAGATAAAGCAATGGAAGCTAAAGAAAAATATGAAGAATTTGAAGAGAGCATAGAGGCCTAAACTAAGTTGTTTAGTAGTTGATCTGGGTTTTCATATATATTTATTTCTGTTTCCCTAAGTTTTTCGATATTTTTTCTATCGACTTTTCTATGTTTTAATCTTACTTTTTCACCATTTGGAGTTTTCGAAACTGATTTTTCTCCAATGTCCGTAGGTACAATAGAGGTTTTAATTTGAGATTTAAGAGCTTGTGATACAGCATTAGTAATTAAGGAATCAGAAATCCCGTAAGTTATTTTGGCTATTGTATTTGCTGAACATGGCGAGATAATTACATGATCAAATTTTCCCATAGAGATTCCTCCTATGAAAGGGTAAGAACTACTTTGTTCACTTTCTTTAATAATCTCAAATTCTTCTATATTTTTAGATTCATTATACATTTCAATAACTTCTTCTCCTGAAAGTGATAATAGAATTGAGATGTTGTTTTTGGCATTATTTAGTTTTCTTATTGATTTTATGCTTTTTTCTAGAAACCTACCAGATCCAGTAATACCCCAAATACTCTTAGAATTTTTCAAAAACATCCTCCTCCTGAATATAGCTTCTATCTAAGTTAAGACATATTTTAGCCTTTTCTAGTTCTCTACCTAAATAAAAGATATGTTTCTTGCTTAGGTCTACTTTTTTTTGTAGTTTATTAAGGATAAGGTTTGGAGACTTTCCAGTTACTAAGAATTGTTGCTCTTCTTCCTTGAAACCTATTATATTGATATTGTTCTGTCTCAGGAAAATTTTAAAATAATAATCATCTGAGGGATTATTTTCTCTTTTGTTTAATTTTTTATCGGTTCTATATTTTTCGAGACTAGGATCAACTTGAAATGTAAGTCCTTTATCATTCTTCTCTTTGAGTCTTAGAAGATCTTTACTTAGATTTTTAGGAAAATCATTTTTTGTCCTTTGAAACATTTCGAGTCCTGTTTTTAATTCTTTTACGGATCTTTTCGTTTTTCTGCTGGCTTCTACTTGTAATAATAGATCCCAATCAAGTTCTTTGGCGAAACCCGCTAATAAAGCATTTATACCTACACTATCGGCGTCTATCATTTCAACGACATTTCCGACTCCTGCAAGAACAGGATTATCAATATTTTTTTCCTCTAAGAGCTTATAAGATTTCAAGGAATCCATGATGTAAGGTGAAGGTTCTAGAAGCGGATCCAAAATTAATTTTTCATATCCGAGATCTAAGGCTCTTTCTCTTAAATTCATCAAGTAATTGATTCTTTTATCCGGTGCCCGATGATAAACTCCTTCTTCCTGATTAGTTGGTATTAAAACGGTAGGTGTATTAGAGGCACATTCTTCAATAATACCTTCGTCAACACTTATAATAAGATCAATATCAGCCTCAAGACCTTTTCTAATCTCTGTAGGGTTCATGGAATCTATAGTGAGAGGAATGTCAAATTTTTGAACTTTATCTAAGGATCTCAATTCTGATACTATTTTTTGAATATTTTTTACTTCAGATTCAGGGTTCAAACCTAGATCGATAATATCTGCACCGCTTTCAATAAAGTATGCAGCTCTTTTTTTAATCTCTCCCAACTTTTTATTTGGAACGTTTTGGATCTCGGCAATTATTTTAGGTTCATCATAAATTTTTCTTCTTTTCTGCTTTTTAGGTTATTTTTTTTCGTAAGAATTTTATTTGCGGCACTTTCTTTTGATAATTCTACTGTTTCAATGTTATTTAGGTAGTAAGGAAGATCTTGCGCATGTTTGGGCCCCTTGAATGTTGGAACTCCGATCTCATCTTCAATGATCCTTGTGCTGCCTCTTGACCTTCCAGGGAGTAGAATCATATCGTAGTCTTTTTTTCCTATTTCCTCCTTTTCTAATTTTAGGGCAACAGATTTACAATTGATAAAAGCAGCTACTTGAATGGGCATAACATAAACATCATTTCCAAGACTATTCTCTTCTACTATCCCCTTAGCTAGTAATGAAGTTACTAGTAGAATTTTCATGACTACCTTAGGTTATAAGGATCAATAACTTAAGGGATTAATGGAAAAGAATCTATAATGATAACCCATGAAGGAATCATAACTACATATGATACCGAAAATCAACCAAGAGCATCTCCTGTAGGATACAATAAAAAGGGTGAGCAAATAATAATAACTTTATATGAAAAATCTCAAACTCTTGAAAATATAATAAATAATCGTGATGCTGTTCTTAATCTTGAAAAAGATCCAGAGATTTTAGCGGGAACGGCATTCGATTTGTTAAGTTTAGATTTTAAAGATTCAGACAATGTTAATGCTCCAATCCTCAGTAAAAGATCTCACTTTGAACTTAAGCTTCAAATTCATGAGAAGGGTAAAATTCAAGACAAAGTCGGTAGTTCATCTGTTCATGATATAGTTTTTAATATTGTTGATAGTAATTTTATTAAGGATGAGAATACATTCAGTCCCTCATATTATCGGGGTGGCCACTTCCTCCTTGAGTCCGCTATAAAGTTGACTAGAGCTCATGCAGCCTTTCAGAGTAAGGGTGATCCGGGAAAGTTTTTAAAGAAGAGTCGACAAT
>CAYTEI010000015.1:0-889 GCA_964436705.1 uncultured Thermococci archaeon | reverse complement strand
AAGAAGAGCGAATGATTTAGGGATTAAAAGAAAGCACTTAATAAGTGATTTTGAACAAATAATCAAAGATCTAGAGCATGGCGGTGCACAGAGTTAATTTAAAAGTCAATAAAGGTTTTGATACTCTTTATTAAGGTTAGTCCTATGATCGATACATTTAAAAAGTAAACATAGAAAATTAAAGTGTGATATAATGCCTGAAAGACCCTTAGATTTAATTCATGGTTCATTGGACATGAACGTTTTAGTAGTGTTAAAGAGAGAAGGAGAATTCAGAGGTACCTTAAAGGGATACGATTCTCATTTGAATGTTGTTTTGAAGGATGCACAGGAGATCGTTGATGGTGAAATAGTTAAGGATTATGGACGTGTCGTAATCAGAGGCGATAATATCCTTTTGATCTCCCCTACAGATAAATAAGAGGTGATTTAATGTCTAAAGGAACTTCATCGTTCGGTAAAAGAAGTAAAAAACAAAAACATGTGATTTGTAGAAGATGTGGAGAAAAATCTTTTAACGTTCAGAAAGGTAAATGTTCTAACTGCGGTTTTGGTGAGTCCAAAAAACGAGAAGATAGCTGCCTATAAAGGCGAAAAAATGATAGTTGATGTAAGAATAGTAGTTGAAGGTATTTCGGACGCTGAAATGGTTTCAAAAGCTATAGAAGGTCTTTCATTAGGATCTAACTATTCAATTACAATATCTTCTATAATACCAACCACAGTAACAGACGTTGCTAGGGATTCAATAAAAGGGGCAGATATAGTTCTAGTAGCGATGGATGCTGACGAAGCTGGAGAGGATCATAGTGAAAGATTCCTAGATAAGTTAAAGGAAGAACCAACTAAAGTAGAAAAAGTAAAGATTCCATTTAAACACGATATAGAA
>CAYTEI010000014.1:29530-33232 GCA_964436705.1 uncultured Thermococci archaeon | reverse complement strand
TCCAACCACTCTCAATAACTCAAATAACCAGATAAATAAATCTTACCAACAGGAGATACATCCATCGGCTCTAGGCTCACTACCACCAACCAAGACATCACCATCTTTCCAAATGATCTGTCCCCTACCAAAGCCATCAGGTTCCAAAGCCCAATTAACCTCATGCCCCTTCCTGCTCAGCGCCTTAGCAATATTCTCAGGAACACCATGCTCTAAATCAACCTTTCTACCGCGATTCCATCTCCATCGAGGAGCATCCAGAGCAGCCTGCGGATTATGATTAAAATCAATAGAATTCATTAATACCTGGATATGGCCCTGAGGCTGCATATAACCACCCATCACACCAAAAGGCCCAACAGCATCCTCACCCATAGTAAGAAATCCAGGAATAATAGTATGATAAGTCCTTTTATTAGGCCCTAAACTATTGGCATGGCTTGGATCAAGAGAAAATGTATTCCCTCTATTCTGAAGGGCAATACCGGTACCAGGAACAACTACTCCAGATCCGAAACCAGTATAATTACTCTGTATATAAGAAACCATATTCCCAGAGTCATCAGCAGTAGCTAAATAAACAGTCTCCCCTTCCTCAGGCCTTCCAGGACTAGGATCAATGGACTCATCCTCAATGAGATCCCTTCTTCTCGATGCATATCTCTCAGTTAAGAAATCACTTGGATCTAGCTCCATTGCATCTGGATCAGTAATATATTTCTTCCCATCGCTAAACGCAATCTTCAAAGCCTCAATCTGCTTATGATAAGTTTCAAGATCACTCTTACAACTAAAATCAAATTCTTTAAGTATATTTAGCGCCATCAGAGCAATCATTCCCTGTCCATTCGGTGGTAACTCCCAGACCTCGTAACCTCTATAATCAATACTGATAGGATCAACCCATCTAGGGCTAAAACTTTCTAAATCCTTTTCACGGAGAAAACCACCTTGATCCTTAGAGGCTTCACCGATCTTTTCAGATATCTCTCCTTTATAGAATGAATTGCTACGTGTTTCTGCGATTGATCTAAGGGTTTCTGCATGATCCTCTGATCTCCAGGTAGAACCAATCTCCGGAGGTTCTCCATTGATCGTGAAGGTATTGAACCATTGGTCAAATACATCTTTACCTATATCTTTGTAGATCTGGAATGCTTTTTTCCAGTTTTTCCCGATTACTGGAGGGATTGGGTATCCTTCTTCTGCGTATCTTATAGATGGTTCTAGTACTTCTTTGAATGGGAGTTCTCCAAATTTTTTCGAGAGTTCGGCCCAAGCCTTAGGCGCTCCAGGAACTGTAACAGGACTCCATCCGTATCTTGGCATTTCTTCATGTCCTTTCTCCTTTATCTTGTCTATGGAGATATTTTTTGGTGCTGCTCCGCTTGAGTTAAGTCCATGCAGTTCGTTATTAGACCATACCATACAGAAGGCATCGCTTCCGATTCCATTAGATGTAGGTTCTAAAACGGTTAAGGAGGCAGCCATCCCGATAGCAGCGTCAATAGCATTTCCTCCATCTTTAAGAATTTCTAATCCAATCTCCGCCGCTAAAGGCTGACTCGTACCAACCATACCATTACTACCATACTTCACCATCCTTCGAGAAGAATAAAGATAAACTAAAAGATCAAACTTCATAAAAACCCCACCAATCCATAAAACAAATATACCCCAACAATAAAACCCCTACCAACAAAAGAAAACCCATAAAAAACAACGAAAAAAATAGAACCTTAAAAAAAAATAATAGGTGTACCGAATGAAGATCAAATCCTTAGAAGATCCATCACCAAAAAAAGCAGGTAAACACGTGAAAAAAGGAATAAAGAACCGATTAATGATCACAATATTTGGAGAATGTGAAGTAAATTATCAAGGCAGAGCAGAAAGCTACCTAGGACTAGGAGATAGATTAACTATTTTAAAGCCTGATGGATCTTTGCTTGTACACCAGAAAGAAAAAAGAAAACCAGTGAACTGGCAACCACCCGGAAGCAAACACATAACCGAAATAAGAAACGGACAACTAGTCGTCAGAGGAATACGTAGAAACCCAGAAGAATCTTTAGAAGTTATCTATGATCAAATATACCAAATTAGTAATTTAGAGATGAAGGATTCGGAGGAAATCAATCTAAGAGGAACAGAAGAAGACATGAAACAAAAAATACTACAAGAACCAAAACTCATCGAAGAAGGATTCAAACCCATAACTGATGAAAAAGACATGGACTTCGGATACATAGATATATACGGAAGAGATAAAAACGATGTAATGACTATTATAGAGTTGAAGAGAAGTAAGGCTGGACCAAAAGCTGTAAGCCAGTTAAGAAGATATCTTAAAAAACTTCGAAACCATATTGATGAGCAGGAAATTAGAGGAATTTTAGCTTCTCCTGGTGTTACTGAGAAGGCGGAGAAATATCTTAGAGAAGAGAATCTTGAACACAAAAGGTTAAGTATTTCTCCAAAAAAGGATTTAGACTCTAAAGAGACAACTTTAGACCAATTTAAATAGTAAAAAGTAAGTAAGTTTTGTTTTTTATCTGTTGTTCCTGATTATTTTTTAATGTGATATTAGTGAGGTTAGATTGTAAGTGAATGGTGAGGCTTTTCTTTAGGATGAATAGCAGTATGTGTTTGGTACTTATTTTTTTGTTTGCTTTAGGTGGTGTATAAATGTAATAAAAATTGATAATGTTGGTTTTTCAATAGAAGATGTTTATGAATAGTTTCTTAGTCTTTGGTTAGGTTGAAGGTTAATCTTTTTCCTTTGAGGGTGTATGCTGGTTTCCATATGGTTTTTTGGGCAGTGATGTTGTTTTTTTCTAATTTCACGTTATATTCGCCTGGTTCTAAACTGAAAAGTGCTAAACCTTTTTCATTAGTGGTTTTGTTACTTATTAATTCATTATTTCTTTTTACTTTTACTGTTACATTGCTTAGTTTTGTATTGTTCTCGTTTATTATCCATAGGAAGATGTATTTGTCGGAGGGAACTTCAGGATCAAATTCTTCTGTTTCAGATTCTTCTGTGGTATTGTAGGTTTCTGGGGATAAGTAATAGGTCTTAGATTTTTGTAGTGGATATCTATCTACTTCTTCACCTCCAATCTCGTAATGAGTATCACCGATAGCGTCCTTATTTTCATCTTCTCCATCATAGTTTGACCAGTAGTTTCCTAAATAGCTTTCAGTCTCATTCTCAACGGTGTAAGTTATTTTGAAGGGGGATTGCCATGTATTCGTAGATACTTCTGATTCAGCATCGTTTTGATAGGTATTGGTGTTAAGGTTGACTTGTTGGTTGTTAGATTTTATATCGTTAAGATAGATATGGTTTTGTCCTGAGTATTCATCTATCCAGAATCCCTCAACATTCTTTGAGATGGTGTTATTCCTTATGAGGTTATCATAAGATTCGTCTAGGGTTATACCTATTTTATTATTTTTTATCTGGTTGTTTTCAATTTTCATGTCTTTGGTTAATCCTATGAGGGTTCCTGCCCTGTAATTATTATGGATCAGGTTTGACTTTATATCGATTCTTTCTTGGTCCCAAGAATAGATCCCAACATCATTATATGTGAATTCGTTTTTGTAAATCGTATTTGATTGTGAAGATTCAAGGTATACACCTATAATATTCACAATCAAATACGATTTACAAAAACGAATTCACATATAATGATG
>CAYTEI010000014.1:11290-29520 GCA_964436705.1 uncultured Thermococci archaeon | reverse complement strand
GATTGTATACACCTATAATATTCTTTTTCAAGATGTTTTCAGATATAATATTTGCATTGGACTCGATTCTTATACCTGTGGATAAGAGATTTGAATCTGATCCTTCTTCATCCGGATTTTTAATGACGAATCCTTTTATGGTGGTTTTGTCGGATTTGATGTTGATACTGTGTTTTTGATCGTTAGTTCCGGTTATGATGGGTTTTTCTTGGTTTTTTGTGACTCCTTTTAGGGTGAGTTCTGGTTTGTCTATTGTTAGGTCTTCTTTGTAGGTTCCGGTTGTTACTTTGATTGTTTGCCCTGGTTCTGCTTGATTAATTGCTTTCTGAATACTGTTAAAGTCTCCCTTCCCTGTTTCTTGATCAACTATTAGTACCTCTTCAGATTTACAGTAGCTTGATGGTATGACTAATGTAAGAACCAAAATGAGGATAAGTAATTTCTTCATGTTTTAGTCACCTTAAAGGATTTTTAAAACCATATTTTTATTTTTCTAATTTTCTAATTTTAAATATAGGTCGAATTTGGCTCCACCGAGTTTAGAATCCTTTATCTTTAATTTTCCATCATACATTTTTATTATTTCTTTTGCGAGGTATAGTCCCATTCCTGATCCATTTGAGTCTCTTTTAAAGCCTTTTTTAAAAATTTTATTTCTCTTCTCTTCCGGTATTCCTATCCCATCATCTTCTACACTAATTTTTACCTTATTATTTATTTTATCTGTTTTTACTTGTATTATATCTCCATTTGAGTGTTGTATTGCGTTTTCTATAATCGTGGAGAATATCTCTTCTATACAAGGACCGGCTTTGATATTGTGATCTTGTATGCTTGATTTAATCTTCATTCCTTTATGTTCCGCGAAATTCTTATGTTTAGAAATTAATTTCTCTAATACTTCTTTAACGTTAACAACGTTTCTAGAATAGTTTTCTAGATTTTCTAAATTCTCAACTTTCTTAATTTTGTTGATTAATTCTAATATTTCTTCAATTGTTATGGATATGTTATTTATTTTTGATACTTGATTTTGCGGGATTTTTTCCTCATCCAATAACTCTAGGTATCCACTTATTTTTTGTAGAGAATTCTTTGTTTCATGTCTAAGAATCGAATTCATGATTCTCTGATGTTTAAATAGATTTTTCCCTCTTATCGATTTTTTTTCATCAAATTTTTTACTTTTTGTGTTTATGTGAGGATTTTTAAGTTCTTGAGGGGTTATTTTTTTGTCTTCTCTGTTCCTGTTTTTATTCTTGTTTTTCTCTCTGATCAATATTTTCACCTCCTTTATTAATTTTCAGAGGTCTTTTTGGTAATTCTAAGTATTTTAGTCCTTTTTCTTTAATTTTTATTTTTTCCACATTCTTTTTATATTTAATAAAGCCTTCTCTTTCTAATATATATAAAATAAATTTTAATCCATTCCTTGTTAAGCTGGTGGTTCTATAAATATCTTTTATCTCTGTCCAACCAGATTCTTCCAATACCTCCAAAATATTATCTAGCTTTAACCCAAACCGAGACTCAGCCAAATTAAACACCACTTTTACCAATCTAGGTAATCAAACCCCTCAAAATTTAGCAGG
The DNA here is from genome assembly GCA_964436705.1 of uncultured Thermococci archaeon. GTDB lineage: Archaea > Methanobacteriota_B > Thermococci > Thermococcales > CAYNOZ01 > CAYNOZ01. The sequence continues at coordinate 27,928 of CAYTEI010000014.1, read as the reverse complement.
ATCAAAGTAGTAAAAAGTTCCATCATGGATTGTGAAGTAAATTGAAGCTTCTTTATCATGAATAACTCTTTCCTCCGTATCAATAGCAATCTTAACAAGATCTTCAAGAGTATTAATCTCGATCTTCCTAGTATCCAGATTATCAGGGATCTTACCAGCACTAATCATCTCACTATACTCCTCATGATCCTTCTTAATCTCCAATTTTTGAAGCTTCTCATCACTAGGAACATCAATTTTAAGCTTTATAAACGAGAAAGCGGCTAACAAAAAGAATAATACCAATGGAGGAGCGGAACCTAAAATTTTATCCTTTAAAGAAGGTTCAACTTTTTTATTCTCCTTAACCTCGACTTCTTTATCCTCTTTCCCCTTAAAATTCTTCTGCGGAATCTTAAAAGAAGATCCCTGAAGGTTAATAGGTAAAACAAACTTCTCACTTCCAGTAATACTTTTACCGCTAACCTTTGTATCAAAATTAAGCCTAGTAATAACCTTAACCTTTTTATCCCCACGATAAAAATCAATACCTTTCTGTATATCTTCTAACTTTCTTTCAAGATCATTAATATTAAGCTCTATACTATCTGTTAATATTCCTTCTTCAACCTGGAACTGTTCTTCTTCCAAGATAGCTTGTTTTTGCCAATACGTATCTCCGTCTTTTACCGAACTAAAAACTAATTCAGTACTATAAGTACCTTTCATAGTACTTTTTGGTATAATACTGTATTCAAAGTCTATTTTTACGTTTGGCGTGATCTTCTTGAAGTATACTGGCCTGTTTTCAAGTACTTTACCTTTTCTCCAGATTGAGTTTTCTTTTAATACTTCTGTACTTATTGAATAGCTTGATTCATATTTGTATAGGGTTTTTGGTTCTTTTTGTACTTCAGTAATGGTTTTCGGCTGTAAAGAAGCATAAGCAAGACCCGAAGTTGTAACAAGTCCTAATATTAGGATTACGAAGAGTTTCCAGTAATGCTTATTAACAAATTCTACGAATTTATACCATTTCATTTTATTACCTCCTTAAGATCTTTATACCATAAAGGCTTAAACAGTAAAGACAAAACAAACGGACCAAACAAAACAAATAAAGGCGTAAAACTTGAATATGGAAGTGAAGATAGATTGACCGCCCAAAAAACCGGAATTATATATGGAAAACAGGAAACACTGCTCTCAGGGATAAGGCTTTCACCAGTACTTAGGATGTGGTAAGGAACATTCCCTCCCTCATTAACAACAATATAAGGAATAAAACCATCATTAACAACTCTCTCCCCGGCCTGATGAGTTAAAGAAATTATTAAAGGCTTTAAAAGCATGATTAGGAATGGCATCATTAATAGGAAAAGTATTAATGCATATCTCTTTGGTAAGAATTTGTTTCTTCTCTTTCTTTCCTTAATCTTCTTACGTCTCTTCTCTTTACTCAGTACAGGTGATGGCTTAAATATAGTTTTCATTTCAGAACCGATAAGAACTACTGAAGGCATCAGGATTAGAAGGATCCAACTTAGTTTCCGGTATTCTTGGGAAGTTAGCCAACCTAAAAGAGGAACGGAAAATATAGTTTCCCCAATTACGTCATCATTACTTACAGTGAATTGGTCTGGATTTTCATTATTATCTCCCTTTGTTTTGAATCCGTTTTCCTTCTTCTCAATAACTCTATGCGTAATTATAACATTCTCTCTACCGGAGGGGTCTTCGAAAGTGATTACATCCCCAGTTTCTACTTCTTTTGGAGGAGTCTTCTCAACTAAGACAATATCTCCAGCTTTCATATAAGGTTTCATACTACTACTGAGCACTACAGCAGGTTTTATATCCCCCCGAATTATTGGAGACCCGAAATTTATAACTAAAGGACCTAATAAAACCACTAAAAGAACAATTATAACTAATTTTTTATTCATGGTTCATCAGCCTCCTCGATTATAGAGCCGACATCAATAACCTTAGATGAACCATCATCCAGAACAAGAGTAATTTCTAAATCAATATTTGGATCTTGAGTGTTTTCCTGGTTAGAATCTTTGTTCTTTGTTTTTCTAAACGTTAAGGAACCAGTTTTTTGAACTTCGGAATTATTTTTAGTAGAATTTCCTCTTCCCTCAATTTTAGAATCAAATTTACATCTTAATTTTAGATTCTTATTTGGAAGGATCTGTATATTTAAATCTTCAAAGATTCTGAAGTTTTCTCCCAGATCTTTCCTGGTCTCACTACCTAATTTGATCTTTTTCAAAGATAAATCAGTTGAAATGTGCTTCCTTACTTTTAATTTATTAATTACTATTGTATTATCATTATTATTCGATAAATTCATGAATATTTTCTTATTCCGTATTTCTATATTGGTTTCGATAGATTCTGAGCTTGATTCCCATGTTCCTAAAGATATTGTGCCTTCACCAGTTTCAACGTCAGAGAAGTAGGCAAAAGTTCCAGTCCCTGGCAAAAGAAGTAGGAATCCCATAAATATTATAACCACTAGAAAACTTCTTTTACTCTTCACCATTTTTATCCCTCTCGTCAATCATCTTCTTAACTTAACTAAATTAATCAATACAAAGCAATAAATATCTTTATTTAAAGATTTATTATCATTGATTAATTTATTTCCATTTTTCATATACGATTTTCCTTATTTAATTAAAATTTAGATTAAAGGAAGAGGAAAGAGATTATGGGTATTGGATATTTTCTTATACAACAGGTTTCTTTTTTAGCCATCACTGGAGTATAAAAAAGGGAAGAAGGCGAACTTCCTCCCAACAAAAATTAGGGAAGAATTCGATGGTTAACTGGCCAAAGTCACCATCCACTACCAGATCCTTCCTGCGTCAGTTTATATTGGAAATCAATCACAACCTTGTCGCCTTGATAATCGTTGCCAGCATCCTCAGGGAGTTTGAATTTGAACTCAATGTATCTAGATACACCAGGGTCCATTCCACATGCTGAAGTACACCATTTTTCATCGATGTCGCTCAAGTGAAAGGTCGAATCACCGTCTCCATAATGGGAATTAACTTTATCAGTTACTATATAGGGCGCCTCTTCTTTATCAAGATGTACCGCGTACCTTATTTCTTCAACTATAATTGCGTTGGCGAGATTAGAATTATTATCAGTATCGAAATCACCATATTTACCTTGTTTAGGTTCAATATCAAATTTAAAATGCTGGGCCCCTGCCACGATGTTTCCTTCGTTTGCAACTACTACTGTTACGGTTTTACTTTCTCCAGGTTTCAATTGGTCGAGATCGAAGGAAAATTCTTTACTATCGGTTTCCCAATCACCATCCTCTGTTTTATGATCATCGACACTCATCCCTAGATCAATTACTCCAGCTTGGACTGAATTTCCTTGTGACTTTTCCATGTCTGAGAAGGTTGCGAAGGTTCCTGTTCCTGCGACCATTCCGATTAGTCCGATTATCATTAATCCTGCAAATATTTTCTTCATATTTTTCACCTCCTTTTTGATTTGTTGGGTTTATTTCCGTTATATTGATAGTGAGATGGTATAATAAAAGCTTTATTTAGTTTAACAATTAACTCTAACTACATAGTGTTAATATGCGTTGAAAGTACTTATTTATAACGGATAGTTTTATTATATGTTTTTGTTTTGTGGTGGTGTGTGTTTTTTTCATTTTGTTTTTCTGGGTGGGGAGATTACCTGATCTTTCCACATACAGGGATCAGATAGGTAAACCGAAAATTTTTTGATTTAAATGGGATCGATACTGGAAATTGAAGAAATAGAGCCCACGTTAGGGAAATACATATAAAGGAGTATTAACATACTTGAGAGATAGATTAGTAAAAAATCTCTAAAAAAAGGTTGGTACTTGTTTGGATTATCATATGTAAATTTAAGAAAGATTTTACTCCTTAATAGTTTGTTTGAAGGTTTTTGGGTGCTCAGATGAGAGGTAAATGGGAAATTATTCTAGATGTATTATTATGTTTAGAGAGAGATGGCGATTCAAAGAAAACGCGGATAATGCAGCGCTCATACCTGGATTGGAGATCCTTCAAAAAGTACTTCAACTTCCTCATAGATAATGGATACATCGAGGAGTTAAATGATCCTCCAGAAAATGGTGATGAATTATATGGCATCACAGAGAATGGAAGAGAACTATTAAATGAGTTAAAAGACGTTAAAGAAATATTAAAAACAGATGAAGGATCATTATAAATAAATTTAATTTTCTCTTTCTATGTATAGATTAATCTGTTCTAATATCTTATTAATGATCTTTATGTCCTTTTCACTGAATGCGTTGGGTTTTGTTGAGGTTATTTGGATTACGCCATTTTTTCCGATTGGCATAGTTACTGCGGATTTAAAGTTTTCTTCTTCTATCTCTAGTTCTCGTATTTCTTGCATTTCTTTCACGATGCTTTCTTCTTTCTGTTCTTCTGAATCAATTGCAACTGAAATCGGGGTTTTACTTATTATAAATGGCTTTTCTACTCCTATTAGGTCTATCATTCCTAGATCAAGATCCACGAGATTACCTATAATCTTTAATCCAGTTTTGCAGGCTTCTTGTTTATTAGAAGCTTTTTTAATATCGTCTAGATTCTCTATCTCTACATTTCCTTCAGGTTCATCTGGGAGTGTTGGCTTTGCTATTAACTGGAAGATTCCCTCATCAGATTCGGTAATAGGTAGGATAATAGCTTCCTCGTAATCATTATGGATTGGGATTATTTCAACTTGGTTTTCCTTTAAGGCTTCTTTTCCTACGCTCAAGATTTCTTGTTCTGTTTCTGGGTATAGTTTCTCTATTTTTGTTCCTATGGTGTCTTTAATGCTTGTTTGATGTTTCTCAGCCATAGATTTGTTTAGGGCGAGAATCTCTCCTTCATTGTTTGCTTGGAGGATTGGGTGTGGATATTTTTCAAATATCTTGATATAGTGGTCTTGTGTGTTTCTTTTTTCTTCTACTGCTTCTCTTATGTCTTGAATTAGTTTTTTGCATTGGCTGTGGTCGTGATCTTTTTTGTAGTATTTGTCGGCTCCTAGGTTGAGAGCTTTCATCGCTACTTCTTCTTCACCTTTACCGGTTAACATTATGAAGGGTGTGGCGATCCCGAGATCTCTTATTTCTTTCAAGATTTCTAGTCCATTCATCCCTGGCATTTGGTAATCAGAGATAATAGCATCATATCGTTGTTTCTTAATCTCTTTTAAAGCTTCTTTAGGATTTAAAAACAAGTCTACCTCTAGATCTTCTTCTTTTTCACATTTATTTTTAGTTTCCTCTATAGAGGCTGGGTCGTCATCTATCAAGAGAATCTTCATTTTTCCATATTTATCAGGTTTCAGGTTCAATTCAGCACCCCATTAACACAATAAATCATGATACAATATATGTTTCTTTATTTAATAAGGTTTTCTAATAAACCAACTCTAAGCATTTTAACAAGGAATCTATAGAACTATAAGGGTTTATTGTTAGTCAGGTTATTCTCTTTTTTAGGCTTGGGAGTTAATTCTACTTCGAACCTCGCTCCGCCCATATCTGAGTCCTTCACTTCTATTTCACCGTTGTAAATCTCTGTAATTCTTTTAACTATATATAATCCTAGTCCTGATCCAGCGTTATCCCCTCTTTTCGATCCTTTCTTAAATATATCATCCTTTAGATAGTCAGGAATTCCTCCTCCATCGTCTTCCACTATGATCTTTATATTATCCGTTCTTTGAAGTTTTACTTTTATTTGATCTCCGTCTGAGTGGTTTATTCCATTGAGTATTAGGTTTGAGAATAATTCTTTTATTAGATTGTTTCCTATGAGCTTTGTTTTTTCGCCTTCGTATTTTATATCGATATTATTTTCTTTAGCTAAGTTTTTTGTTTCCTCGATTACTTCTTTTACTACTTTATCCAAGTTAATTTCTTTACTTTTCTCGAAGTTTTCAATTTTTTTGAGGGTTCTGATTTTCTTCACCATTTTTCTGTTTCTTTTATTTACTCTTTCAAGTTTGTTAACGAGTTTCTTTTGTTGTTTGGTTAAGACAGTTTCTGATATAAGGTCTAAGTATCCTTCTTCTATTTCAAACCTGTTTTTCAGATCATGTCTTAGCATTGAGTGTAAGAATTTTTCCCGTTCTTCAGCTTTCTTTTTCTCGGTAATATCTCTATGGATCCCAATCATTCTCTTTGGTTTCCCATTCTCTCTTTCAACAATTTTACCTCTGCTAAGGATCCATCTCCAGTTCCCTGATTTGGATTTCATTCTGAATTCAGCTTCGAAATATGGAATTTCACCCTTGCCATGTTTTTTACGTATTTTACTTAATTTTTTATGGTCTTCGGGGTGTAATAGTTCTTTAAATTGTTCGTAGGTATTATTTATTTCTTCTGGATTGTATCCTAGCATTTCTGCCCATCTTTCATCGTATAGGGCTTCGTTTGTTTTCATGTTCCAGTCCCATAGTCCTAGGTTGGCTCCCTTCAGAGCTAATTCAAATCTTTCTTTATTCTCTTTTAGCTCTTCTTGTAACTTCTTTCTTTCAGAAATATCTCTTTTAACCGTAATGAATTTAGATGGTTCTCCATTAGAGTCTTTGAGGACACTGACCGAGACTAAGGCAGGGAATTCGGATCCATCCTGCCTTTTAAATGTATATTCAATATTCTCAATTCCGTCTTCTTCAATACATCTCTTTATGTCTTTCTTGATTTTTTCTTTTTCTTCCCCGTCGGGGACATGATCTATTGGGTTTTCCCCTATGATCTCATCTTTGGATTCGAAGCCGTGCATATCCAATGTTGCTTGATTACAGTCGATTACATTACCTTCAAGATCCATTATGGTTATCGCATTAGGTGATGAGTCGAAAATTTTATTTAATCTCTTTTTCTTTTGCTTTAATTCTTCTTGTGTTTCTTTTCTTTGGGTTATATCTCGAGTTACTGCTAGTATCTCGTTAGATTCATGATTTAATCTTCTAAGAGCGGATTCTAACCATCTGTAATTACCTTCTTTACCCTTGAATCTGAATTGGATTGTTACATTTTCTTTACCGTTATTTAATATTCTATCTAGTTTTTTCTTCACTTTTTCCTGATCTTTGGGGTGTATGTAGTTCAGTACGTTTTCTTCAATTAGGTTTTTGCCTTCATAGCCTAAGATTCTTTTATGTGATTCTTTTATGAATTTAGGTTCGTAGTCTGAGTTTATTATGCTGATCATGTCTTCTGTGTTTTCTGTAATTGTTCTGTATCTTTTTTCTTTTTCTTTTAGTTCAATTTCTGTTTTCTTTTTGTTGTGGATGTTTTGGTGTACTCCTATTAGTCTTTCTGGGTCATTGTTCTCATTTCTTTGGATTACTTTTCCTCTGGTTAGGATCCATTTCCAGTTTCCGTATTTGGTTTTTAGCCTGTATTCGGCTTTGAATAATTTTTCTTCTCCTTTGAAATGTCTTCTAAGTTTTTTAAGAACTTTTTCTTTATCTTCTGGATGGATAAGATTTTTCCATTGTCTTTGGGTGTTTTCTAGTTCCTCTTTTTCGTATCCTAGCATTTGAGCCCAGTTTTCATCATAGTAGTTTTTCTCGTTTTCTAGGTCCCATTCCCAAATCCCAATATTACCAATTTCAAAGGCTAATTCCAGTATCTTATTTCTTTTATCAAGGTTTTGAATTTCTTGCTTAAGTTTTGGAACATCTTTCACTGTTACTAATACTTTTTGCCCGCTTCCATCCTTTTTCAGGGCTTTAAAAGTTGTTAATACTTTTTTATAAGAACCATTGCTACATTTAAGATTCGCAACTTCTTTTTTAGTAGTATTTCCGTCTTTCACTGCTTCATCAAATTTTGAGTTAAGTTTCTTCCAATCTCTTTCATGGAAGTAATGGAAGAGATCTTTACCCTTAACTTTATCCAAATTAAAACCAGTAAATCTCTTAAAAGAATTATTAATCGTTAAAATCTCGCCATCCGAATTCAAAACACCAATTATGCACTCAACTGAATTAAAAATTCTATTATAATCATCGTAGGTTTTTTCATGACCTGTAGAATTATAATCTAATGGCTTATAAATTTCAAAGGCCCCTACAATCTCGCCTTTAAGCTTAAGAGGATAACCAAGAACCTTAACATCTAAAATACGACCATCATTAGTCTTAACCTGTCTACTAGTCTCAATAAGCTCTCCATCCAGAGGCTTACTCACTAGCTCTTCCTCATCCTTAGAATCGACAAAACTAAACCAATCCAACAAATCCAAACCAGAAAGATCCTTACTAGCACCAAAAACATCTTTAAACTTATTATTAGTCTTAATAATTTCGCCCTGATTATTAATTATAGAAATACATTCATTCGAACTCTCAAGAAGAGCATCAAAAAGAAAAACACCACGATTCAATCCAATATCCTTCCTTTCTCTTATAAATGACTAAACTCCCCCTGCCAACATTCCAAATAACCCCCTTCATCTTCAAAAATATATCCCTCAGGCCCAAAATTCAAAGCCTTCTGAAGATACTCAGAATCATCTAAATCATCAAAAAAAATCAAAGAAGTAATTCCATCAGAGAAATGATCTTCTTCCAAAGAATCTATTATATTCTTCCCATCAAAGACCACATCAGAAATAACTACATCAAAATCATCGGTTTTCAATCTATTAATACCCTGGTTAAAACTATCAACCTCTATAACATCAAATTCATTACCTAATCTAGATCTTATTCTATTACAAGTTTCTAAATCCTCTTTCATAACCAGAATTTGAAATCCACCATCGGGATTCATATTACTACCTGAGGTCAAGAGACCCCACCGAGCAAGACTCTACGTACTAACACAATAGATAAATAAAAATGTTATCTTACCTATTTAAAACAATAAATTAATAAAAAAATAAAACTCACTAATACCCATTTTAACCCAAAGTAATCACACCAAAAAAACCATAAAAAAACCCTGAAACCATAAACAAAAAACAAAAATAACCATTTATAATAATATGTAAAATAAATCCTCATATCAAATACTAATAACAGAGAAAATAACCATAGAAAGCCTAATAAGAAGTAAAAAACTCAAAGCATAATAATTAAATAATAAATCCTAACCCCAACTTAATCATCTATGAAAATGCTTCTTTAATCTTCTTTATAAGATCGCTTTCCTTAACTCCTTCTTTTTCCTCTAACCTCTTTTCAAGCTCATTAATTTTATCATTCTTCTCGCTTAACTGCTCATGATGCTTCTTTTTCAACTCATCAATCTTCTCATTTAATTCTTTGATCTCATCTTCCTTCTTCTCCAATAATTCTTCCTTTCGAACAGAATCTCTATCCTCCTCAGATCTCTCATAATAATGTTGAAGAGCCTCCTTCACTACCTTGGACTGGGATTTATCTTCCTCTTCTGCCTCTTCCTTTATAGTTTCCTTTAGATCGTCCGGAATTGTTGAGGTAACTTTCGCCATAATCAACACCATCTAATAATAATATACCTTCTATTTATTTGGTTTTTCGGTTCCCAAGGTAATAAATAAACAGAATCCCCTCATAGAAATAATAATCATTAAATCAGAAATAATGGAGGCCTCACAAAAATGGTAATAGTATGGGAAGAAATTTCAAAAAAACAAATCAAAGAAATAAACAAACTAAAAACCAAAATAGAACTAAATCAAAAAGAAATTACCTCAGAAACAAAAGAAAAATGGAATAAATACATGAAAGAATACGACAAATACCTAAAACAATACCTAGAAAATGAACTCCACATAAACCTCCCCAAACCAAAAAACAAACAACAAGTAAACTTATACGAAAAAATCGCCGAACTAAACAACATAGAACCAGAACAAATCTTCATAGAACAAATCCTCGCAGTACAATCACTACTAAATCAATTTGGAATAGAACTAAAGATAAATGAACAAGTCCTCAAACTGAGTCCAACAAATCTAAAAGTAATACCAACCCAAGAATAGAATGAAGATAATCAATTACTTATCTATAACTGAAATGTACTTACTAGGAATCTCGTCAGAAACAAAAACCCGATCACTAGCCTTTTCAAAATCTATTCCATCACTTCTAGCTCCCTCAACATCAACTTTAAGAATAATCGGGTTATCAGTTCTTCTTCGACCAACTTTCTCCGCCTCTTCAATATTAGATGATAAATGAACCTTCTTCCTATTTCTAGGCTTCAAACCTTCATCCATAATCTTATCCAAAGCTTTTTTGGTAGTTCCATGATACAAAGTTTCTTCAGATGATTCTTCTAGAGAAAGATCAACATCTATGGAATGACCATACCTAGCTCTGATCTCCCCATTTTTAATCTCGTAACGCCCTTTCGGATCTTCTTCAACGATTCTTCTCACGTCTTCTTTACTAATGCTTTCCCATATATTTTTTAACTCATCCATAAGTTCTTCTAGGTCAACGAACCCATCTTTAGAGATATCAAGCCCCGATGGCTCATGTCGTAGCAAGTAAGCCATAGTCTTACTAATCCGTTCTTCATCCAAATTAGTCACCTGAATATATAAAATCTTAACTAATAATTTGTTTTAACTCTTTAATAATTTTTTAACCTCTTAGTTATCAATTTCTCCATTTTCTTTCCGTTGATTCTCAACTGTCAAATGGTTATTGTTTAATTATATTATTTAGATAAAAAAGATCGATGTTCTAATAAGAAGTGTATTGTAACCAAAATTTTTATTTCTAGTATTAATATATCCTTTAAGAGGGTAAATAAACGTGATAATGTGGAAGGGATTAAGATAAAGAAGGGCTGGGAAAAGAACAGAATAGAAAAAGTATTCATGTTACTTGCATTCGCTAACTTAGGATTATTTATTATAAAGTTCATTCCAAGTTTTTACTTTAATAGTGTTTCGATGAGAGCTGATGCTTTAAACTCTTTAGGTGATACATTTTATTCCTTAATTATATTAATAGGATCATATTTTGCGTACAGAGAAAGAGATTCCTCCCATCCTCACGGACATGAAAGAATAAGACCCTTCCTGTCACTAGTAATAGCTATATCAGTTTTTCTAATAGGGCTTACAATCGTAAGAGGAGCTATAAATGATATAATTAACGATCCTAGTTATCAATTCACCAAGTACTTCGTGGTATCACTTACGATCTCAATAATCACTAAGTTAGGACTAACTAAATACCTTAAAGCTAAAAGTAAAAAACTTGACAGCGAAGTAATTACCTCAGCAGCTAAAGATAGTCAAGCTGACGTACTAGCATCAACATCCGCTTTAATAGGGATCATCGGAGCAAGACTAGGATACCTCTACCTCGACTCTATTTTTGGATTATTAGTATCAATATGGATATTCAGAACCGCCTATGAAATGCTAAGAGAAAACTTCAACTACCTAACCGGAGCCAGTCCAGATCAAGAAGTATGGGAAAATATCAAAGAACAAATCCAAAAACAAAGTATTGGAGATATCAAAGACCTTGAAGCACATTACGTCGGCCCCAAACTCCATGTGGCATGTGAAATAAGATTATCAGGAGACCTCACATTAAAAGAAGCCCATAAAATAGAAGAAAAAATAAAAAACAACGTAGAAACAATAAATGAAGTAGATACCGCATATATCCATATCGAACCATATCAGAGGACGGAAAATGACAAAAAAAGAAAAAATAAAGAAGAGTTACAATAAAATTGCTCAAGAATATAAAGAACAAAGAAACAAAGACTTAAACCAGAATAAACTAATTGGAGAACTAAGAAGCCGACTTCCCGAAGGATCAAAGATTCTAGATGCTGGATGCGGATCTGGAATACCAGTAACAAAACAACTAAATCAAGAATACCAAGTTACGGGCATAGATTTCTCTGAAAAACAGATAAAATTAGCCAAAAAAGAAATATCCAATGCAGAATTCCGATGTGAAGACCTCACCCAAACCATGCTCCAAACCAAAAAATATAATGCAATAATCTCACTATTCACCCTCAGACATATACCAAACAAAGATCAAAAATCCGTACTAAACAAATTCTATAAAGCCTTAAAATCAAATGGATTACTCTTAATCACTGTAGGATCAGTAGAATGGAAAGGAAAAAACGAAGATTGGCTAGATACAGATATAGAAATGCATTGGAGCCAACTAGGACTGAAAAAATCAATAAAAATCCTTGAAGAAACTGGATTTAAGATACTCCAGGTAGAGAACGAGCAAACTGAAGAAGAAGCTCCATATATATTAGCCAAAAAACAAGCGTGATCAAAGATGAAGATCCCGAAGGATTGGGAAAAAGTTAAAGACAAAATAAATAACAAAGATACTGTATTCGTTTTAGGAGAGCTAGATTCTGGAAAAACAACCCTTGTTCACTATCTACGCAAAGAAAATGGTGGAAATATAGTTGATACAGATGTTGGACAGAGCGATATAGGCCCACCAACAGTGATCGGAAGATCTAGAGATGGGGAAAAGTTAGATGATGGATATTTCGTAGGATCAATCTCACCCAGAAAACACTTCACCCAGATGATCGTAGGAACTAAGAAGATGGTGGAAAGATCGGGAACACCAGTATTCGTTGATACAACTGGAATGGTTAAAAAAGACGCTTCTAGAGATCTAAAAACCCAGAAAATAGAAGCTATAAACCCTGATAAGTTAATAATTATTGGGAATAATGGCCTCAATTATTACAATAACTTTAAAGATATTAATACTAAGATTTTCAATGTTGATGTACCTAAGGATATCCGATCAAAGACCCGTGACGAGAGAAAGAACAATAGGGAATCACAGTTCTCCGAATATTTTTCTAACACTAAAGGGATCAAGGTTGATTTGGAAGATGATGTTAATACTCTGAGATCTTTATTAGGATCTGGAACTCGTATCACTGGTGAAGTTAATGAGAAAATTGATTCCAAGGTTTATAGAGCTGAAGCTTTAGGGGATACGGCTCTTATTATTTCGGATCAAAAAGAAATAAGTAAATTTGAATATGAATTCCTGAGATCAAGATTTGACGTAGAAGAAGTTAATTGTGTACGTACTGATCAGTTAAAGAATTTGTTAATTGGTTTACTGAATTGTAAAGAGGAATTTTTGGGGATTGGGATTTTAGAGAAAATTAAACCTCAAAATCTTGAATCTAAGGTAAGAGTTCCTAAGGGGATGCAGGAAGATCCTCACACAGTTAAGTTCGGATCTTTTCGGGTGAATGCTTTTGGAGAGGAACAGGGCTTCATTTCGTTCTGATGAAAAGTAATAAATAGTATTTTTGTGAATTATCTCTATGTCTTTAACATTTGATGAAGCTCAGAAGGATGTTGATGATTATATTTCGCAGTTTGAGGAAGGTTATTGGCCTGAGTTAACTATTCTAGCTAGATTAGTTGAAGAGGTTGGAGAACTTTCCAGGGAATTAAATAATCTTCATGGGGAGAAGAAGAGGAAATCCAGTGATAAAAAAGAATTGGAAATGGAAATAGGAGATATTCTGTTTTCTTTGATTTGTTTGTCTAATAAGATGGATATAGATTTGGATGAGTCTTTTAATTCTGTGCTTAACAAGTATAGGGAAAGGGATCAGGGCAGATGGGATAGGAAGCAGGATCAGAAATGAAGTATGTTAGATATATTACGATCTCAGTAATCAATATGGGAAAGATTTAAGAAATTTCAAAAATAAGAACCTAAGATAGTAAAATTCACCAAAAAATAATTTGGGAGGTAAATTTCTTTGAAACCTTTAATCGGAATAACAACGTATTATGTCAGCAAAGGTGAAGATGGGGATAGGAAGAGAGGACTACCGGGACAAGATCTATCAATGTCTTCAACAGATTATGCCGAATCTATCAAAGAGTCGGGAGGAGTTCCAGTCGAAATTCCTGTTCTAGAAGGAGAAGAATACATCGAGGAGATAATAGAGAAAATAGACGGTATAATATTTTCAGGCGGCCCTGATATAGATCCAAATCACTATAACGAATCTTTAAAGGATTTCAGTTTTTTAAATTCATGGGAATCATCAAAAATTGTACCTAAAAGAGATGATATTGAATTAAAATTATTAGATTATGCTATTGAAAAAGATTTACCGATATTAGGTATTTGTAGAGGTATGCAACTAATTAACATCTATCATAACGGATCCCTAAATCAAGACTTCAGGAAATTAGAAAGGAAGAATCTTAACCATAGAGCATTAAATGGCCCTAAATGGTTTCCCACTCATGATGTTGAACTAAAAAACGATTCAAAAGTGAAGGAAATTTATAGCCAAGATAGAATTAGAGTAAATAGCTTCCATCATCAAGTAATAAAAGATCTTGGAGGATCATTAAAGGTAGCAGGTATATCTGAAGATTCAATGATCGAGGCTATTGAGGAACCAGATAAAGACTTCCTAGTTGGTGTTCAATGGCACCCAGAAGCAATGATTGAAAAGAAACCAAAGCACCTTTCATTATTTAAGGAATTTGTAGAATCGGCAATTAACTAGGTGAATAGAATTAAAGATCGCTTAAGAAATAAATGCTTTTAGTTAAATGGTTTAATGATGATATCAAATAATTTTTCTAAGCTATCAATGTTGTTAGCGCTTCTTGGTGTACAATTACTTGCTTTATCGTTAGTTCCAGGATTTAAGGAGTCAGGGATGAGTTTAACTTCTGATCCTCAGAGTTCAGTGAATCCCTTTATATTTCTTACTCTGATCTTAATAGTTACTGGTTTTGTACTTTTAATGATCAGGTTTGAGATCATATTTTTCCATAAATTATTGATGTTGATTGGTGTATTGGCCTTGTCCTTTTTCGTTTTCAATCACTTTTTTATTTCCGAATTAGCAATTGCCTTATCCGTTTTTCTGACTATTCTGAACCATTTCTTTCCTAAGTGGTATTTACTTGATTTCACTGGTGTAATACTTGGTTCTAGCGGTGCCGCAATTCTAGGAATTAGTTTTGGTATTATCCCTGCTATAATTGTTTTGATACTTACCGCTATTTACGATGGCCTCGCAGTATATAAAACAGGCCATATGAAGGTTCTTGCTGAGGGAGTTAGTGATTTAAATCTACCTAACCTTCTAGTTATACCGGAAAATAAGGATTTTAAGCTTTCTAGTTCTGATGAATTAAAACAGGAAAGTGGTGATGATCAAGGAGCTGGGGCTTTTTTTCTTGGTTTAGGAGACTTGATGATACCAACTGTTTTAGTTACTAGCAGTGCTAATTTTCTTAAGCCCCAGTTAAACATTCCTTTGATTACGAATTATTTTGTTTTAGGAAGTATGTTAGGATCTTTGGTGGGTCTTGGAGTTTTATTGTTCTATATTAGGGATAAGGGTATAGAGGCGGGACTGCCTTTCATAAATGGTGGAGCAATTTTGGGTTTTTTACTGGCTTATCTTATCTAGTTACTTGAATTAATTCTATTTATTTGATTCTTTTTACCTAAGTTATTTATATTAAGTTTCCCTTATTATGTGTGGTAATAAGATGAGTAATAACGATGAAGACTTAGAACGAGCTAAGAATAAATTTAAAAAGGTTTACGCTGAATCAAGTTCTAAGGTTAATGTTAAACCGCTTTTAGGAGAAATAACAGGTTTACTTATCTTTGAAGATCGACCCGTAAGTATGCAGGAAATTGCTGAAGAAACAGGTTACTCATTATCCCATGTTAGTAATATTCTTAATAATTTGAAGCAAAGAGGGTACATAAAAGAAATAAGAAAACCAGGGGACAGGAAGAACTATTATGAATCCCTTGATATTGACACATGGATAAAAGAATCGTCAAAAGGATTACTTGAACACTCAAAGATAATTATAAAGGGAACAGAAGAATGTATAGACATGATAGAAGATGAAGAGAAGGAAGAATATCTTCAAAAAATAAAAAATAGACATAAAAATCTTAAAAAAAGTATAAAACTATTAGATGTTATACCAGAAGACGAATTAGGAAAATTATTCGAAAAATACGAAATAGAATAGTTCACATTCTTTTCTAACTCTTTAAATATAAATAAAATATTTTTGTTGAGACTTGGTGGTAAATTGAGGAAAAACTTAAGTATAATTAGCTTACTAGTTCTCATGGTTCTTTTACTTAACGTATCCAGTTTTACAGATGCCCAAACAGATACTGAACAAATAAACGAATACCAAATTGAAGCCAAATTCAATGACCAACAAAACATTCTAAAAGCAAATGAAACAATAACCTATGTTAATAACGAGGGAAAAAACCTAGAAAATATTTATCTGCATTTATATCCAAATCATTTCAAAAATAAAGAAGATGTAGGCCCACTGACACAATACCCCAATGAATTCGATCCTGGTTACACAGAAATTAAAGAGATACAAATAAATGGAAGAGCTCTAACCAATGAAGAATACCAGATAACCAACACTATACTAAAAATTAAAAAAGAAATATCGAGAAACGAAGAAATAAAGATAGACATCAAATTCAAAGTTAAAATACCTAATGCTATAGCCAGATTTGGATACAGTAAGGGAGTTTATTATCTTGGAAACTGGTACCCAATACTCGCAGTTCACGAAAACAAATGGAAAACTCAACAATATAGTAAAG
>CAYTEI010000014.1:8549-11167 GCA_964436705.1 uncultured Thermococci archaeon | reverse complement strand
AGTTGCACACACTGGAAGAACTCTGGAAACAAAACAAAAAGGTAAAGAAAAAACTCTTGAAATTTCAGCAAATAAAGTTAGAGATTTCGCTCTTGCAATGAGTGAGAAATACCTAAAAAAAGAAAAAGAAATAAAAATCGAAGATGAAACCGTCAACTTAGAAGTACTTGCCTTAAATAAAAAGAGCCTGGAAAATGGTTTAGAAATCGGATCGAAAGGACTAAAATTCTACTCAAAAGAATTTGGAGAGTATCCTTATAAAAAATTCACTATTGCCTCCACATACCTCCCTGGAGGGATGGAGTATCCACAAATCGTATTCATAGGATCGAACCTATTAGAGAATAATCCTGAATACGTCACTCTCCATGAAATAGCTCATCAATGGTGGTATGGAGTAATAGGGAACAATCAAGCCACTAATCCATGGATTGATGAATCAACTACCGAATACTCAACAGAACTATACTATCTGAACAAAGATAAAGCAACTTTTAGAAAAAATATTAAAGAAACTGTCTCAAAGCTTCAGTTTTATCATAAACACGGTGTTGGGAGCTCTATAAGTAATATTAGTTTTGAAAACTATATCAGATCCATTTATAACAAAGGAAAACTTATGCACTACTCTCATGGAGAAATAATAGGACATGAAAGATATTCAGAAATTCTATCAAACCTTTATAACGACTATAAATACCAAATACTAAATACAGAAGAATATGTTTCCTATATAGATAATAAAACCAGTATCAACTCATCAAAAATTTATAAATCATGGTTAGAAGACAGTTATTTAGATTATGCAATTAGAAATGCATCAGTTACCAAAGAAAACGATCAATACATCGTTAAAACAAAAGTAATAAACAAAGGCGGAGCAAAGTTCCCCAACAAATTAGTATTCAAAACTGAAAACAAAGAATACGAAAAAAATATCAACACTTCAACGGGAACTTTCACCTACAAATTCAATGAAAACATAACCGAAGTAAATCTAGAACTATCAGGCCTAAAAAAACAAGACATAGTACCAGAAAATAATTTAAAAAAACTTACAGCGAAAAAGACAACCAATCAAACCAATAATAAAGACCCAGCAAAAGAAGAACAAAACAATAACTACCAAATCCTACTAATCATCCTTCTTATAGCTGTTGGCGCTCTATTTATAAGGAGGATTAGGAATGAAAGATAAAAATGATTGTCCTTTCTGTAAAAAGAATAGAGATAAGGATAGAGTACTATATGAGTCCGATGAAGTCTTCGTTTTCCGAGATCTCTTTCCCGTAAAGAAAGGCCATCTTTTAGTGATCCCGCAGAAACATAGAACTAAGTTTTCCGATTTAACTAAGAAGGAAAGGTTAGATATTTTTAGATTCGTTGATTTAACAAAGGATGTTCTTAGTGAGGTTTTAGGTTCTGATGGATTTAATGTTGGATTTAATTTAGGTGAAGAAGCTGGTCAGACGGTCGAACATTTACATCTCCATGTAATCCCTAGATATGAGGGGGATGGTAGTCATTCCAGAGGTGGTGTAAGAAAAGCTGTTTTCGCGCCACCTGATCGTGATCTAAAAAAGGAATGGAGATCTAATCGAGTTTCAAATAAAGAAAAAGAATCTTTGCTAGAGAAATTGAAGGAATTAACGGATTAGGTTTCTCTTTTTACTCGAGACTTTTGTGCAAAGTATATACCAATTAGAACAACAACTCCACCAATTATCGAGGTTAATGGAGGTATCTCATTTAAAACCAGCCATGCTAAAATAGTTGACCCAATCGGCTCTCCCAAAACAGATAATGTAACATAAGTAGCTTTCAAATATTTTAAAGCCCAATTAAGACTTGAATGACCTATTATTTGAGGAATTAAAGCTGTAAAAAATAATAAGACCCAGTAATAACTTGAAAACCCAGTCATACGCACACCCATAGGAACCGTAATCAAAACAAGAATTATCGCTGAAATCGAATAAACTGGATAAATATAACCCACCAAAGAAAGATCAGCCCTTAATTCCCTCCCTATTAGAAAGTAACCAGCAGCCGATAAAGAACCTAACAAGGCGAGAATATCACCTTGAACCATATGAATTCCCTGACCCAGGTCTCCAACACTTATAATGATCGTACCAGAAAAAGCCACTGCCAAACCAATAACAAGTTTTCTACCAAGCTTCTCACCCAAAAAAACGGACGAAAAAATACCCACAAATATAGGATAAGTCGTAACAAGAACAACCGACGCTGCAACACTAGTTAACTCTAAAGACTTTATCCAAGTTACAAAATGAATAGAAAGAAAAATACCGGACAGAAAAGCTAAAAACCATTGTCTCAAACTAAGATCCCTAATCTCCTGAGATCTATATTTCAAAGCAAAAGGAGTTAAGATAAGAGAAGCAAAAACTAATCTCCAAGCAGAAATCGCTAAATAACCTACTTCAGCCTGAGCTAACCTAATAAACGTTGATGCAGTTGAAACAGCAAATACACCGATAATAAGTGCAAAATGAGGAGGAAAATTTTTGCCATTACCATTAATATCAAACAAAACGAGATCACTGCTCCTTAAATATTTCATCAGAAAAAGTCAATCTATGAACTGAGTTAAT
>CAYTEI010000014.1:0-8539 GCA_964436705.1 uncultured Thermococci archaeon | reverse complement strand
ATCTCTTTCCTGCCAACCATGATCATGAACTCCTCCTATGCCCCATGCAACACCTACGTAACCATTCGGATCTCTTCCGTCCAATTCATATTTATCATTAAGGTAAACACTGATCTCCATTGCCTTTTCAGGGTTTTCAGTCCATTCCAAAATTTTTTTAGCCCAATACATTCTCATATATCCATGCATCTTCCCAGTTTTCACCATCTCCATCTGAGCCGCATTCCATAGATCATCATGCGTCTCCGCATTTTCAAATTCCTTCAGAGTATACAAGTACTCTCTCTCATCATCCCTATGCTCGTTAAGAGTTTCTTTCGCCCAATCAGGAAACCCTTCAAAAGAATCATAGTCCTCATTATAAAAACAAAAGTTATCAGTAAGCTCCTTCCTGATTATAAGTTGCTCTAAAAATTCTTCCTTAACCTCCTCACTACCCTCTGAATTCTCCACCTCAAGCGCAGCCTTCTGAGAACTAATATGGCCAAAATGAAGATAAGGAGAAAGATTCGATAAAACATTCTCATTAGGATCATTACTAAGATCCGGAAATCTAGATAATCTATTCTGAATAAAAGTGTTTAAAACTTTTTCTGCTGCTTTCATTCCAGGTTCTATCCAGCTCACTTCTTTAACTGATCGGTCAACCTCTAATGAGTCTCTCAATTCATCCCAATCCGTTTTCGGGAACTCTCCCCAAGAAGTAGGATGTTCCTTTAGTTCTGGGTACTGTACCAGGAATTCGGATAATTTATCTTTGATCTTAGGTCTAATTGTTCTAGCGGCATATTCCTGTTTCTCTGAAGCTTCCCAGCATGGAACAATATTATGAGCATCTACTTCATACACAGGAATGTCAATACTCTTAACAACCTCATCTTTCCATTTCCTTTTAATCTTTAAAGGATCAAAATCACTAACTAATGCTCCAACATTATTTTCATCAACGAATTCGGGTATTGTCTCATCTGGGTTTCCTTCAACCACGTAGAAGGGAATATTCTTAGATTCTAGATCAGTTTTAACCTCTTTAAGGCCTTTTAACATAAACCCATACTGTCTAATTGTGGCATCATTAAACTCGCTTACTAATGAAAAAACAACAATTAACGGTTTTTTATTTTTAATAGCAAGTTCTTGAGCATATAAAAAAGCCCAATTGTTTTTAGATCTTTGATCTCGACTCATCCAATATACTATTGGACCTTCATCTATTTCAGTATCTTGAATAGTTCTAACTCTTTTTTTATTAACAAGATTTGTTACGATCTTATCGCCCCAACAAATTATCTAATAACCAATTATAGATATGTGTATAATGATCTTCAAAGAGTTTTCGATCAATAAGAATATATTACTTGGGATTAAATAAATAATGCGAAGATGAGTCAACAAGGTTTGGAATCCTTAAATGATAGTGAAATAAATGATTACAAATTAAAAATAGGAAGTATAGAACCTGGTAGATTTGAAGGTGAGATTAATTTCACTATTTTTCTTGAAAAGAATGGTAAATTATCTGATAATTCGTTGGTAGAGGGTAAATTCTACTTTGGGAACCGGAAGTTTCATGATCCTTGGATAGATTTTCATTATCAAGAGAAGGTTATGGTGGGGGAGGAACAGGTGGATATTTCTGGTGGAGAGGATCTTACTATTTTCCAGGAAATTTCTTCTATTTTAC
This sequence comes from uncultured Thermococci archaeon, assembly GCA_964436705.1. GTDB lineage: Archaea > Methanobacteriota_B > Thermococci > Thermococcales > CAYNOZ01 > CAYNOZ01. Next base: position 6,855 of record CAYTEI010000014.1, on the reverse strand, counting down.
CTCCTGGTTCGCGTATGATGGTTGCTTATACCAATCATGGAGAAACTTATAGGGGCTTGAATCTTGGTTTTCCCGTACCTATTACTCCTATTGGGTTTTTGCTTTGGAAGTCGGATTTTAGATGGTTTAAGAATTGGTACTTTGCTGAAGGATTTAGAGAAGGCCATATAAAACTTCAAGGAAATAAACCAGTCAATAAGGAAAACAGAATAAAGAATCTATTAAGAACTCAAAAAGAACTAAACCAATTCTTAAACAAAGAATTATCTACTGAGGAAATCCATCAAAAAGCTAAAAAAAGAGCAAAATCATTAATACCGGACATTAAAGATGAGTTATCGGAATATGGACATCAAAGATAACGAATTAATCCTGGAATCAACTTACTTAGATTCCTTTTTTTCCTAATTTGGATTGGGAGATAATTTTTTATTATAGGGTCAATTATTAAGACCAAGTTTGCAGGAGGTAAGATTTTGCCTATTCATATAGAAGCTGAAGAGGAAGATGTGGCCGAAACTGTTTTGTTACCTGGAAATCCTGAGAGGGCTGAGTATATTGCTGAAGAATTCTTAGAAGATCCTACTCTCTATACAGATTATAGGAAGATGTATGGTTATACTGGTACTTTTGAGGGTGAAAGAGTATCTGTTCAGACTACAGGTATGGGTGTGCCTTCGATAGGAATAGTACTTGAAGAATTGAATATGTTGGGGGTGGAAGAAGTTATTCGAATTGGTACTTCCGGGGCTCTTTCTTCGGATCTTGATCCGGCTGATTTGGTGATTGCTCAGAGTGCTGCTACTATTGGGAGTACGATAAATGAGATGGATGAGAATACGATTTTGTCTCCGTGTGCTGATTTTGAAATAGTTAGGGATCTTCATTCCAGTGCTGTTGATCTGGGTATGCCTGTTCATGTTGGCCAGGTTGTTACTTCTGATTATTTTTACGGTACTCCTGATGAGCATATGAAGAAATTAGCTGATAATGGGGTTTTAGTGGTTGAGATGGAAACAGCAGCTCTGTTTAATTTAGCAGCTAAACATGATATGAGTCCTGCCGCGATTTTAACAGTTTCTGATTTAGTATTTGATGAAGTGAGAGCAAGTAAAGAAAAGATCCAGAAAGGAGTCGACAGGATGACTAAAATGGTACTAGAAACAGTAACAGAATAATAACTAACTCTTTTCTCATAAATCCAAAAAAATTTCTATCCATCATTATTTTTATAGTCGGGTTTGAAGTATTTCTTCTGAGATTTCTCCTCTTCTCCAGATCTTCCCATTTTTCCTATTTCTCTCTACCCACCCATCACTTTCTAATTGTTTTAGGATTCTGGTTAAAGTCTTATCACTAACCTTGACTTTTATTTCTCTCTTTAGATCCGAGAGTTTGAATGATTTCTTTCCTTCATCTCTCTTCAAGAGGTATTTCATAACCTGGGATGTGGTGTGCGCGGATCGGTGTTTCGTGATAACAACCTCCTTTTTTATTTATAGTCTTGAGATATCGATAAGGTGGTTTGATCTCTATATGTCTCTTAGTAGTTGGATTTTTTAAAATTTTTTGTAATTATAAAGAAGTTCTTTCTGATTATCATAGTGATTACTATTACATGGTTTAATAAAAAATATGTTGTTTTTTAATCCTTAATTGATTTATAGTTTGATTAGATCTATCTTAATTAATAATATTTTTTGATTTTAAATTATTTTTCAACATTAACTTAGTCCTTCTAATCTCGTAAGATAGGGCTTCTACTTTTGTAGTACCATACAGATATCCCGATCAAACAGATAGTTAAAACAAGGAAAACAACTCCAAACCACGGGAATAACTTATCAACATTACTAGAAGCCTGAACAGAATCTTCAGCAGTTTCGATTGCATAATTAGAAACTTTTTCACCGGTATCACTTGCTAAAAAGTAGTTATAGAATCTCTCCATTGTTCCTGCCAGAGATAGGATAGCTAATCCAATTAATAATTTAACCCTTGTAGTCATACGAGGTTCAAGAAGGCTCTTACTCTTATCCGACAAGCTATAATATACACGTTTCTTATCTCTTTCTTCACGCTTTTCTATTAGGCCAGAATCCTCTAATTTGTTAAGATGCTCAGAGATAGTTGGTTTAGATAGATCTAAGTTATCAGAAAGATCTGTAACTCTCATATCTTTCTCATTAAGGTTCTTGATAATCTTTAATCTTGTATCGGAGGACAAAGCCTTGAAGGAGGATCTATCAAGTTCAATTTTTTTCATTCTTATCTCGAATAAACCTCACATTACTCTAGTATCAATTTTTTGATCTTGTTAGTAACAAACCTAACAAAACATATTAATCCTGAGACATAATGATGAAAACGTGGAACTAAATATAGTTATCAGGAGGATATAATGTTATTCGCAATAACTGGAGTTAGGGGAGTAGGGAAAGGCTCAGTAATAAATGAATCGATGAAGAGAGCGAAATCAAGCTTCACTCTTGTTAGATTTGGAGACTATATGCTTGAGAATGCAAAAGAAGAAGGTTTAGTAAGTAATAGGAAGGAATTACTTGAATTAAACAAAGAAGCTCAAAAAGAAATTCAAAAACAAGCCTCAAAAGAAATCAAAAAACTAAAAAACGAACCGCTAATACTTGACACCCACTGCACAGTAAAGACCCCACAAGGATATTTACCGGGAATGCCAAAATGGGTACTTGAAAGATTAAAACCGGATTACATAGTTATCATAGAAGCAGACCCAAGCGAAATACTAGTTAGACGAATGAAAGAGGAAGAAAAATTCGATGATATAGGATCAGAAGAATCAATTGAATCCCATCAAGACATAAACAGAGCAATATCCCAATCCTATTCATCAATAAGCGGATCTGTTGTGAAAATAATAAAAAATCACGACGGAGGATTTGAAGAAGCCGTCAAAAATCTGAAAGACATTCTCGTTGATACCAGATAAAACCATAAAAAACCTAAAAATCTTTATTTTTCTCTATATTAATTCATATTGAAGGCTCTCAGATCTACTCATCAAAACAAAAAGAAAGAAAAAATCAAGAAGCAAAGTACCCTAAGTCGTTATCACATGGATAAAGAAAAACACTATGAAGAATTAGAGGAGTTAATCCAGAAATATATAAGAACAACGAACCAAAAGGTAATAATATCCTATTTAGAACAAGATAGAGATACTGACGAGTTCTATTCTCCTGAACTATTAGAAACTCTCGGAGAAATAATAGAGAAATACTCTGAAGAAGAGTTTAATGATATGTGGATACTTTCTGAAGAACTAATCAATTATGAAGAAAATGATACAGATCAATATATTCCAGCCTATGGAATGATCGGAATAGTCAGTGTATCAATAGTTCATGATAAGTACTTCGATAAAGCTCTAAGTAAGTTAAAAGAGTTATCAAATACAGATAAAGATCTTAAAAAAGAATCAATAAGTCTCGCGATCCAGAAACTATTAGAAAAGAAACCTAACAAAACTATCAATAAGTTAGAAAAATGGATACCTCAAAGAAATCACTTAATACACAAAACACTACTATACTCAATTTCAAAACCAGAGATCTTAGAAGATCCAAAGATATGGAGATTCTCAATGGAAACCCACCGCGAAATAATATTTAAAATAATAAAAACTAAACAAAAAGAAACAGAAGAACTACAAGAACTTAAAGAAGAACTAACTAAAACCCTCCCAAACTTAATCAAGGAAAACCCGGAAAAAGGATTCGAATACCTCAAAAAACTAACAAGATTCAACGATAAAGACCTAAAATGGATAATTAAAACCATAATAAGAAACCAATACCTCAAAAAGTTCTTTCCAGACAAAATCCAAGATATAAAAAACCAAAACCAATATTAAAAAAATAAATATAACTAACTATTCTCTCAAACAAATCTCGCGAAAACTTTACCCGGTATTTTCGGAAGAAACCCAACCAAATTTATTAATAATTAATCTATTAATACAACATATCAAAAAAATAGAACGTTTAGCTGGTGTTTAGATGAGTAAAATAGATGAAATCGGAGACAAACTAAGCATACCCTCCAAATTCATTAATACAGTAGAGGAAATCAACCTTAAATTATCCGATACAGTAGATGATAATAATCAACTACAAAATATCTACGTCTTAGGAGAGATCAGCAATCTCAACGAAACCTCACAAGGCCACATCTTCTTCGATCTAAAATATGAAGACGCCCTAATCTCTTGCATAATATTTGAATACAAAAGTAATAAAATAGGATCAAAATTTGAAGAAGGAGAAGAAGTAGTAATCCAAGGATCCATAGACTACTATGAAAAGAAAGGAGATATAACCCTAAAAACAAACAATATCTTCCCAGTAGGAATGGGAAAGTATTACAAACAAAGAAAAGAACTAAAAGAAAAACTCAGAAAAGAAGGACTATTCAAAAAAACCCATAAAAAATCCATCCCAAAAATACCCGAAACCATAGGGATCATAACCTCAAAAGAAGGAGACGCAATAAAAGACATAGTCAACTCAATAAGAAAAAGATATCCCGACATGAATATAATAGTAAAACACTCAGCAGTACAAGGAGAAAAAGCAGAAAAACAAATAATAGAAGGAATAAATTACCTTAATTCTCAGAAAGAAATTGACGTAATCATCGTTGGTCGGGGAGGAGGAAGTATCGAAGATCTCCAAGCCTTCAACAAAGAAAAAGTAGCAAAAGCCATATTCAACTCTAATACACCAATAATTACCGGGATAGGTCATAGAGAAGATGAAACCGTCTCAGACTACGTCGCTGACAACCAATGCATAACACCAACCGAAGCAGGAAAAGAAGCAGTACCAAAAAAACAAGAACTAATAGACGAACTAAACCAACTAAAAAACGAACTAAACACAGCCCACAAAAAATTCAAAAAAATAAAAAAACGAGAAAAACAAATGAAAACCAATAAAAAGAAATTAAGAATCCTAAAAACCCTAACAATAATAATGATAACCACAATACTCATACTACTCTGGATGATAACATGATAAAAAACTACGAAAAAAACAAGAAAAAAATTGAAAACATAATCAAACAAATAAATCAAGAAGCTCTCAAAATGGAAGAAGCAGAAAAACAAAAGAAACAAGCAGAAAAAATCATCAAACAAACCAAACAAAAACTACAAATAGAAACCAAACAAACCAAAATAATTAAAGACAACACCACAACCAAAAAAACTATAACAAAACCAGATTAACCCCCAAAATAATATCCTAAGATTCTTATTAATTAAATGAAGCCGGAAGAAGAATTTGCACCACTTGGAAGACTAAGAAAAGCAACGGACCACAAAGACAGCAAAACCAACCAAACATACGAACTAACACAATACATCAGAAAAACACCAACCAAAATAAAAAAAGAATTCTTAGACGTTTACCTATCCAACCGAATGATCCTCCATAAGGGAAACCGAGTAACCATAGTCTTACTGGAAGGAGATCAGGAGCACAGAAAAGGAATGAAGAAAATGTTCAAACAACTCAACCAACCAACCAAAGATTTAGCCAGTGCAACAGGAAATATCTAACCAGATAAAAACCAATCCTTAGTGTTGTATGTGGTTTTGGGCGGTACAGAATCATTCCAGATATTTTCCTCAACATCTTCTCCGATTCTATTCTAGGGGTTTTGAATATCTTTTAAGACTTTGGAGCTTTGGAGATTAGTTTTTCCTGGTTTGTGAGATTTTCTTTGGAGTGTCCTGGTTTTTTATGTTTTCTTTACTATAGTTATTAGTTAGGGGGTTTTTGTGAAAAGGGTTTATTTTGTTTTGGTTGTTGTTCTTTCAGGTTCTTTGGTTGTTTCTGGGTGTATGGGTATTCAATCTAGTTATGATCTTGATGCTAAGTGGGGTGCTCCAGCTAAGACTAGTTTTGAACCTACTTATGCGGATAGTATGACTATTGTTGAGGCTCGTGAGGTTCTTGATCAGGAGGTTAAGGTTGAAGCTACTAACAGGATTGTTTCTGGTTTGGTGATGCCCTCGAATGTGGATGAATTTAGTTTGGATAATCCTTTTGCTTCAGGAATGATCGTGACTACACCCCAAGTAAAGGTTGCAGGGATGGATATGAATCCTGTATCCGATATGAGTGATAAAGAGTTATTGGAGTACTTTGAAAATAATGCTATGGATTTTGCCGGTCAAATGTTTTCAGATGATCTTAGCCTTAAGGTTGAGGATATTGAGAAAGTACGGGAAGTAGATTTTCCTGATAAATATAGAAGTAGTGAGGAGGATGTTGCGGCTCCAGATGAATTATCTATTGTTAAGGTGGAGTATGAGGAGCCTGATCTTACCGAGATAGGTTTCGATGGGATCATCATTGAGAAGATGGCTAACAAATTCTTAACTGGTGAAGCCATGGTTGTACTTGGACGAGGATCTCATAATGAAGATAGATTAATTAGAGCCCTAGTTCTCACACCTACAGAGAATTACGAATTAAAGGACTGGTTCTACAGATTCTTCGTAACCAAGCACCCCAGTGAAAAACCTGAAGATGTAAATGACTTACAGGATATACTTAGTTCCACCAAAATAGATATCGATTAAACAAAACTTCTATACGTAAAAAAATAATCTTAGCCAGGTAGAATCAATGAACTCCCGACAAACTCCATAATCCCAAGAACAAACAATCCAAAAATTCAAAACCATTAATTGGGGATATTGGATACAACCCTCATCTTCTTAAATCTTCAACTAGTACCATTTCGGGGTCATTATTATGGGTAGAACTAATTCAACCTATAGAAATCAAATAACTCATGTAAAAAAAC
>CAYTEI010000013.1:623-34987 GCA_964436705.1 uncultured Thermococci archaeon | reverse complement strand
GTTAAGACGTGTTGAAGACCTAGAGGAATAATCTTTGCTAAGTTGGGTACTTCGTAGATGCCGTAACTGACTTTTTCTTCGAGTTCCTGATCTTCCTCGGGCCAACCTTTTTTGTCTTTGTTTTCTTCTACGTAATTTGTTACGCTTTCCAAATTGGATCACCGATTTATTGTAAGCCCTCCCTTTTTTAAATTTTTTCAGAATAAAAACGTGTAATATAAGTTTCACCTAAGGTTTAACAATTTAATTAGAAAAATTTCCTGAAAATTTGAAAATTATTCGATAAGATTAAAGAAACCACCAAACAGATTAAAAAAACGTTCCCAATAAACAAATCAAGAAATAAAAAAAGAAATCAAAAATATTAGAATCAAACCCTCAACTTGACAAATCAAATTTTAACTATAGAATTCTCAACAAAATCGTTAGTAAGCAAATACCCTACAGTATCAACAGCATCCTCTATATCAGTCCACTCCTCGAAATCCTCATCAGGAAACTCTCGCCTATTACCGGGTAAATCTATTCTAAACGGAGATATTGCATTAACCCTAGTATTCTCAAGCTCCTCATTAAGAGCCTTATTCAGAGAATTCAAAGCCCCCTTCGAAACTATAAAGGATAAAGCACCTTTAATAGGGAAATCAACCTTACCATTCGACATATTAATTACACTACCATGAGTCTCTTCAAGATGATCCCTAAACTCTCTAATCGTTAAGTAAGCAGCCGTAACATGTATACTAAAAGTTGTCTCGATCTGATACTTATCAGCCTTCTCAATCCCGCCTAACATGTAGTTACCAACTAAATTAACAATACCATCTATCTTACCATGATTCTCTTCAACTTTCTCTTTAAGTGAAGAAAGCTCTTCAGGAACAGTTAAATCCACTGCATAGTAAGAAACTTCATCAGCCCTTTCAGATCTTACCTCTGCTTCCGATTCTCTATCCGGTTCCTCTAAGTAATCTCCTTCTTTCCTATCCTCCTCGATATATGTACCAATTACCTCAGCTCCTTGCTCCACAAGGTAATCAGTCACGTATGGACCAAAACTTCCTGTGGATCCTGTTACAAGAATTTTTTTATCTTTTAATTCACTAACCATAGATATCACTATTAGTTTTAGAAATTATTCTTTATAAATTTTTTGAATTTAACAAGGTTCTAAGAAAGTTGTAACATAAATAATAATCCATAAAGAATCTAAGACATCCCAAAATATTTTAATAATCACAAACCATCCATATAGAAAATCTTAAGAACAATAAATCCAAAAATAAAAAAAGATACCATGGAATTAGAAAACATCACACGAAAAGAATTAAAAAACAAGGACCCCGAGATAGCTTTACTGCCTATAGGAAGCATAGAACAACACGGCCCCCACGCCCCCTACAAGACAGACTCCTTAATAGCAACCGAAATCACAAAAAAAGCTTCTGAAAAAACAAACACCTTAATTCTACCAACAATAAAAATTAGCGTCTCAAGAGAACATTCAAGTTTCAAAGGAACATTATATGTGTCCCCAAATACCTTTATAAGCTATTTAACAGATACCCTAAAATCTGCCTCCGAACATGGCATAAACAAATTCATAATCGTTAATGGCCACGGGGGAAATAGAGGACTAATCAGAACCGTTTGCATGAACCTCTATCATGATTATGATATTCTCGCTATAAAATGGAACTGGTGGGAAGCTATTAATGCTGATTTAGGACATGCTGGAGAACTTGAAACCTCCTTACTGATGTATCTAAACCCCGAATTAATATCCAAACCCCTGAAAGAAGGTAAAGATACTTGGGGAAAATCAGTTCACGGCTCAACAGTAGACTATGATACCTCCAAATTCTCAAAAAATGGAGTCATAGGAGATCCCGCAAACGCTACCAAAGAAAAAGGAAAGAAAATCTTCGAAGAATCAGTCAAAGAACTCAAAGAGTTAATAGAAGAATTTAAAAACAACACATTTGGATTCTAATAACTAAATCAAGACTAAATATTGAATAAGCTCTCCGCATTTTCACTAAAGATCATTTCTTTACCTCTATCACTTATATTCATAGATTTTATGGAAGAGATCATCTCGCCTACATCAGTAATGGGGAAGGGATCATCAGTAGCTAATAAAATTCTGTCACTGCCAAACAGTTTACTGCAGAACTCAAGATGATCAGTACTATATATAAGAGTATCATAGTAAATATCCTCTTTAATATAATCGCTCGGCTTCTTCTCTAATCCAAATTTTTCGAAGGGAGTTCCCCTATCTAATCTACCCATCAAATAAGGTAATGCCCCACCAGCATGAGCTCCAATAAAATCTATATCACTATAATCATCTAGTATACCGCTCAATATTAACCTAGATAAAGTCAATGTGGTTTCAAACGGAAATCCTAAACTCAGGGGGATAGTATATTCATATCCTGATTGAAACCCAATACCAAATGGATTTCTAGGATGGATGTAGATCTTCGCTCCTAATTGATCCGCTCTTTCATAAAAAATAGATAATGATTCATCATCAAGAGGTGCTCCATCTATATTAGAACCTACTACAACTCCTTTAAAATCCAGATCCTTCACTACCCTATCCAATTCTTTTACAGCCGCTTCAGGATCTTTCAAAGGAAGAACTCCCATCCCTATAAGTCTCTGCGGATACTTGGAAACCAAATCATGTATCTCATTATTCATTTTCTCAGCAACTTTAACAGATTTTTCACTACTAAAACAATCCACCCATGGATTACCGAGACTTAAAATCGTTTTATCAATACCATGTTTATCCATCTGACTTATTTTCTCCTCAATATCGTAAAAAGGAGGGTCTAAAGGCCTTCCATCCTTTGTTATGTTGTCAGGAAATATATAGAACTTATCAACTCCGTCTTCAGCCTTTATTTTCGGAATAGTTTCTCTCCTCTTTAAATATTTTATATATGAGCGTGGATATATGTGATTGTGTACATCTATCATCTCAGCATTGTTTAAAGCCATATATCTCCAACTCCTCTAATTTTTTCTTCTTGGGTTCTCCCTCTTCATTCCAACCTCTCACACTATAATACTCTTTCAACATTTTTTCTAGGTCCACTGTTTCTTCGCTAGAAGGTCCTTCGAGAGTTTCTTCTAGGAATCTATCGGGCAAAGTATCATCTTCTTTACTGAATCCTTCTCTATAATTAAACATCCTTTCTATGTTGATTGATCTTTCTCCTATCCTCTGTAACTCTTCTTGGGTATACTTATAACCTGTTACATAATACAGTACTTCCTGTATTTCTTCCCATTCAAATATTGCTTGATCTATAGGGAATTTACATATTATTGCGGAGTTGGCAAGTGCATCAATATCCGATAACTCCTTAACTAGCTCAGCCTTACCATCCTCAGCAAACCGATCAGCCTCACCAGTCCAAACCTCATCCCTAATCGTATAAGCAAAATTATGACAAGCACCTCTAGAAGAAACAGCATAAGTCAAACCCATCCCCTTAGCACCACGAGGATCATAACCAGGTAACTCCATACCCTTAACAGTCATCGAATACTTCTCAGCATCATCACTCAGTTCCTGAGCAGCTCTTCTTGATCCTTCAGCAAGGAGATCTCCAAAACCTTCTCTATAACCGATTTTCTCCAAAAAACCAAGAATGGCATTCGTATTTCCCCAGTCCAGTTCTAATCCATCTTTCTCCTTATCTATGATCCCTCTCTGCGCAAGCTCTAGTACTAGGGAGATAGTTGTTCCTGCTGACATTGTGTCCATTCCTAACTCATTACATATATGTCCAGCTAAAATATTATCTTTAACATTGGAATTGCCACAATTAGATCCTAAAGAAAAGAAGGTTTCATATTCTTGTCTATCGGTAATAAGTTCGCCTTTACTAGTCTCTATATCAACTACTTTGTTACAGTGAATTGGACATCCATAACAACCTTTTTCCCTAACTACGAGCTCATCATTAATCTCAGAAGGATCAAAATTTTTATTATACTCCTCTGATTGCCCCTCTTGAAAGTTCTTTGTAGGAAAGATCCCGAAATTATTCACAGCAGGTACAGTCTCTGTCGTTCCAAACTTAGAGAAACTTTTACCAAACTCAGTCCCCTTCATCTTTTTAACTATACTTTCTCTAAATTCACGAAGCTTCTGTAAATCCGAAACCCCAATATCTTTAGTTCCTCGGACCGCTATAGCTTTAAGATTCTTTGAACCCATAACAGCCCCAAGCCCTCCTCGAGCAGCCGCATTATGCTTCTCATTCATAATAGAAGCATACCTAACTAAATTCTCACCAGCCGGACCAATACAAGCAACCTTAACCCCTCTATCCATAGCATGATGAATATCGGAAACTTCATTTTCTTTAATCAAATCCGTAGTTTCACTAACCGTATTTCCCCACAGATCATTAGCACTCTTAATACTAACCTCATCATCATTTATCAACAAATAGACCGGTTCCCCTGCTGACCCTCAATAATTACATAGTCATAACCTGTATGCTTAAGCTCAGCCCCAAACATTCCACCAGAAGAAGACTTACAAATAGTATTAGATAAAGGAGACTTGGAAAGAACCATATGACCTCTCGATAATGGAGTTAAAGTTCCTGAAAGTGGGCCTGTCGCGAAAATCAGTTTATTATTAGAAGATAAAGGATCTACACCGATCTCTAATTCCTCATATAAGATCTTTGTACCCAATAACTGCCCACCAAGATACTTCCTCTGATCCTCTTTACCGAACTCTTCTTCAACTACATTTCTTTCTGTAAGGTCTATTCGGAGACCTTCCCCCATGTATCCATTCTCACTCATCTTCTAAACCTTCAATCTTTAAAATATCGACAGGACACGCTTCTACGCATTCACCACAGAAATTGCAAATCTTTGGAGTAGAAAACTCGGGATGAGTAAAAATACAGCTTTCAGGACAAGCCTCCACACAATCCTCACAATTCGTGCATTTACTCTGATCTATTTGATAATAACCATTCACTTCATAGATTGCATCTTCAGGACATACTTCCTTGCAGGTTCCACATCTTATGCATGCATGTACTGTAAAACCTTTCTCATATTCACCTTCTATTCCTATTCTCGCTTTCTTAGGATTAATAGTATCCTCATGATACGTAGAACAAACCATCTCACAAGTCTTACATCCTATACAATTATCATCATCAGTAACAAACATACGAATACCTTATCAACAATTCTCAAATAAAGTTTAAGTTACTTACTACCATGAACTTAAAATTTTATATATAAATGTAAAAAGCCCTTTTATGTTTTAAAACCTCTTATATGAAATCTAAATAAATTTCATCTGATTAAAGTTAAAAAGAGAATTCTTTCATCCGGAAGGATTAAATATATAGAATTTTTATCCTTGAATATGCCTGATATTAGTGTTGAAATTTCTGGAGTAGAATTTCCAACTCCTGTTCATTTAGCTTCTAGTGGAGTTGGATGGGATGGGGAAACACTCAAAGAATGTGCCCAGGGAGGGGCTGGAGGATTAGTACCTAAAACGATTGCCCCTAAACAGACTAATCATCCTAGAAGGGGAAGGATGGATCTAGTAAAATATAATGAAGAAGTAATTGGGATGGTGAATTTAGAACTATTCTCTACTATTCCTTATAAGAGGTGGCTTGATAAGGATCTGGAAGAAGCCGCTGAAAGTGGCGTTCCAATTATGGCCAGTATTCTATCGGACCCTGATCCTTCTTATACGGAAAAAGTTATTGAAGAAGTAACTAATACTGGTTACGTTGATTTTATTGAGCTCAATGTTTCTTGTCCCATGCCTGTAGAGGAAACAGGTATGCATATTAGTCGAGATCCTGAACTGATTAAAGAACAGGTTTCTTATGCTAAAAAAGGAACCGATGTTCCTGTTGCCGTAAAATTAACTCCAAATTATGCTTATATTGATGATATCGCTAAAGCTGCGGAAGAAGGTGGAGCAGATGCGTTAATTTCTGCTAATTCTGTTCATGCACTTCATAGTGTTGATATTGAGAAAGAAGAGTTAACTTTACCTGCTTTTGGAGGTTATTCAGGGCCAGCAATTAAACCAATCAACCTAAAATGTACTGCACAAGCATTTCAAGCTGTAGATATACCCATTTTTGGAGTTGGAGGAATTAGAAGCTGGCAAGATGCAATAGAATATATTATGGTCGGAGCATCTGCCGTACAAGTAGCAACAGCTCCTCAATGGAAGGGAACAGATGTTTTCAAAAAAATAAATAAAGGTATTGAATCCTTCATGGAAGAAAAGGGATATGACACCATACAAGAATTCAAAGGAGTAGCTATAGAAAATCTCTCCAACGCCGAAGACTTATCTGAATTAACACCACAACATGCCTCCGTTGACAAAGAAACCTGTATTGGATGCGAAAAATGCGAAAAAGTATGTTCTTACGAAGCCATAAAAGTCAAAAATAACAAAGCAAAGGTAGATGAAGAACTCTGCGATGGTTGCAGACTCTGCGTATCATTCTGCCCAGTAGATGCAATAGAGCTAGTAGAATACAAAGACAAGAGCAAGATTAAAAGGCGATAAATTATGGCCGGAGACTACACACTTGAAAATGGCAAGCTAGGTCTGCCAAATGGAACAATAGAAGCAGATCTTGCAATAAAAGATGGTAAAATTACCGGTATTTCCAAATCATCCAATTTTAAATCCGACCGAAGAATAGACTGCAAAGGGAAACTAATTCTACCCGGAGGTATTGACTTCCATGTACACATGATGGATATGGGTTACTCTAATAGAGAAGAGTGGCAATCTGGAAGCAAGGCAGCTGCAGCAGGTGGAACAACTTTCGTAGTTGATCTCGGACATACGGATCCTCCTTCAACAAAAAAAGAAAACTACAAAAGAATTAAAGAGAAAGCCGAAAAAAATTCATTAATAGATTTTAGAATAAATGGAGCAATAACATCAAAAAACCTCAAAGAACTAGATGGTATATCAAATGAAGGAGCAACTGTTTTCGGAGAAATCTACATGGCAGAATCAATACCTGAACTAGAAAGAGTTGATGACGGAAAACTACTAGAATCCTTTAAAAGAATAAATAAACTAAACTGTATCGCAGGAGTACACGCAGAGAACTGGGGAATAGTAAAAAACCATACCGAACGTTTAAAGAATAAAGGAAGAAAAGATCCTCTATCCCATCCAGAATCAAGACCCAGCATAGCCGAAGAAGAAGCCATATCAAAAGCCATACTATTCTCCCGAAGAACAAACGTCCCACTTCACATATACCATCTAAGCTCCAGAACCGGTCTAGAAAAAGTAAAAGAGCACAAAAATACAGATATTGATCTATCATCTGAGGTCTGTGTTCATCATCTCTTATTCAACAAAGAAGATATGAATGATCTTGGCCCTTATATAAAAGCTAATCCTCCTGTGAGAAGTGAAGAAGATAGAAAGAGCTTATGGGGAGGACTAAGATCTGGAACCATAGATATGATATCAACAGATCATTGGCCATTACCAAAATCCAATAAAGAGAAGGGCTGGGATAATATTTGGGAAGCAGGAGCAGGGGTGCCCGGATTAGAAACTAGAATACCATTAATTCTGACATATGGAGTTAAGAAGGGTAGAATAACGATGGAAACTTTTCTTAAAGTTATTTCTGAAAATCCAGCAAGAAGACTAGGATTATACCCGGAAAAAGGTGTGATATCGGTTGGATCTGATGCTGACTTAACTGTAGTAGACTTAGATAAAACTAAGGAGATTCAAGTGGAAGATATGTTCACTAAATGCGATCAGACACCATATGATGGATGGGAAGTTCAGGGAGTCCCTGAGTTAACGATGGTGAGAGGGGAGATCGTTATGGAAAACCAAGAAATTGTAGGTAGTCCGGGACATGGTGAATTCCATTGACCCTTTCTATATTTATTTTCCAGATTCCTAGATTTAAATATTTTATAACCAGGAATTAGATCTCTAAGTACTTCTAAGATTTTATTTAATCATCTACGAAGGTTTTAAGTAAATTTTAGGCTTGATAAGATGAATGAGGAATTTAATACTGATAGGTCTTGTTCAGCAAGAAGTCTTACCCTTACAGCAATGGGGGAAGAGAATGCTGATCTTGTTCTAGAAAATTCAAAATTGGTTAATGTAAACTCTAAAGAAATTACCGAGGATACAGATGTTGCTATTAAGGGAGATAAAGTGGCTTTAATCGGTGACGCTGATCATACTATAGGGAATAACACAAAGGTAATAAATTGTGAGAATTACTATCTATCTCCAGGTTTGATCGATGTACATACTCACATAGAGGCTAGTATGGTTTCTCCTACTCAATTCGCTAGAGCTGTATTGCCTAAAGGGAATACTTCAGTTTTATGGGATCCTGTTTGGTCTGCGAACGTCCTTGGGAAGGAAGGATTGAGAATCTTTCTTGAGGAGGGAAATAAAACTCCTTTAAAGCTTTATGCTAATGCCCCTACTGGTGTTCCACCAGCTCCTACTGAATTAATAACCCCGGGATATGAGTTTTCTGTTGATGATTTGGAAGAAATTCTTTCCTGGGATAAGGTTGTGGGTTTAGGAGAGCTTGTAAAACTTAATAAGGTTCTTGAAGGAGAAGAATCCATGCATGAAAGGATAAGGTGTGGGGTAGATGCAGCGAAGAAAATAATTGGAAGTGCTCCTCAAAGAAAAGGGCATGAATTAAATGCATATGCTTCAGCCGGTGCCCAAACGTGTCATGAAGCAACTACGGTAGAAGAGGCTGTTGAAAGGCTCAGGCTTGGTATGAGGTTGGTTATTAGAGAAGGATCTAGCATGCGGAATCTTGAAGAGTTAATTCAAGTAGTTACTGAAGAAGGTATGGATTCCAGGCATTGCGTATTCTGTGTAGATGATAAAGATATTCTAGAGATAAGAGATGAGGGTTTGGTGGATTATATGGTTAGAAAATCTATTGACAATGGCGTTGATCCTGTCGAGGCTATTCAGATGGCTTCGTTAAACGCTGCCGAACATCTAGGTATAGATCGAAATGTTGGGAGTATAGCTCCGGGAAGGAAAGCCGATATACTTTTCCTAGATGAATTGGAGAGTTTCTCAGTTGAAAAGGTGATGGCCGATGGGGAAATGATAGCTAAAAACGGAGATTTAATAAAGGATCTACATACACCTTCTTATCCTGATTGGGTAAAACAAAGTATTGAGTTAAAAAGGAAGGTTGGATCCGAGGATTTCAAAATTAAGACTGAAAAAGAGAAAGAAGCAAAAGTAAATGTAATTAAAGCTTTTAAGGATCAAATTATTTCTCTAAAGGAAACAGAAACCTTAAAAGTTAAAAACAGCAATATTCAGCCAGACAAGAGCAAAGATGTTCTGAAAGTAGCTGTTATAGAAAGATATGGAAAAACTGAACCCAGTATAGGTAAAGGATTCGTTAAAGGATTCGGACTAAAAGAAGGAGCTATAGCTATTAGCGTAACCCCAGATGTCCACCATATGATAGTAGTAGGAATAGAGAATAAGGACTTATCAAAGGCCATTAACAGATTAGTAGAACTAGAAGGCGGAATAGTTATTGCTAACAATGGAGAAATAATAGATGAACTCCCTCTACCAATAGGAGGTCTAGTTTCCCAAGAACCATATGAAAAGATCGGTGAAAAGTTAAAGACGATAAGAGATAAAACAAAGGACCTGGGATGTGTACTTCCCTCACCTTTCATGACTCTAGCTTTCGTGGGATGCCCAACCCTAACAGAATTTAAAATATCAGATAAAGGACTCGTTGATGTCCTAAATTATGAACTTGTACCATTAGAAGCAGAATAACAAAATTCATGTTAGTTAATATTAATCGGTGTGATTAATGATAATCAATAATGAAGACGAACTACTTTCACATGGCGATAAAAAGGGAAGAAAAGCTTCTTTAAAAGTTATTAAGGAAGCCATTAATTCAGTTGATTCTTATAGTGCCACAAAACGGCAAATAAGTATTAAGAGTAACGAATTAATTATCGGAGAATTTAACTACGATCTATCTAGCATTAATAATATCTTTGTGGTTGGAGCTGGGAAAGCTACTTACTCTATCGCCAGAGCAATTGATGAAAAGTTAGGGAAAAGAATCGAAAAAGGACATATAATTGGAAAAGATGAGGGAAGAAAATTAGATCATATTACAGTAACGAGTGGTGGACATCCTGTTCCGAACGAAAATGGATTTGAAGGAACCAAGAGAATCAAGGAAATCTGTGAGGAGGCTGGAGAAAACGATCTGGTGATTTGTGGGATAACAGGAGGGGCATCAGCTCTTATGCCATCCCCAGTCAGAGAAATCCATTTAAAAGATCTTAAAAGAATAAACAAAATGCTTCTGAATTCAGGAGCTCCTATAGAAGATATAAATACTGTAAGAAAACATATTTCAGAAATTAAAGGTGGAAAATTATCAGAAACCATTCATCCCGCGGAAATTATAAACATAATAGTAATAGACGAAATAGCCGGAGAACCATGGGGACCTACAATACCAGACACCACAACCTTCAAAGAAGCCATCGAAGCACTAAAAAAACATAATCTATGGAAAGATACGGCAAAACCAATTAAGAATTACCTGAAAAAAGGAGTAAAAAACAGAGAACTAGAAACTCCCAAAGAGCGAGATCTTCAAAACCTAAAATCTCATAATGTGATCCTTGCCGATATAAAAACAGCATGCAAATCTGCGAAAGAAGAAGCAGAAGAACTCGGATTCAATTCAATGATACTTACCACCAAACTAGAGGGAGAAAGTAGAGAATCAGGGATCTTCCTTACAAGTATCGCGAAAGAAGTGAGTAATAACGGCAACCCAATTAAACCTCCATCCATCATAATTTTAGGAGGGGAAACAACCGTTACTATCAATAAAAACGATCCTGGTGAGGGAGGGCCAAGCCAGGAATTCGTACTAGGATCTTCACTCAAAATACCGAACAATAAAAAGATAACTATAGCCTCTATAGACACTGATGGAACTGATGGACCTACAGATATCGCAGGTGCAATTGCAGATAATCAAACTCAGAAAAGAGCAAAAAGCATGAATCTCGATATTTACGAAAATTTAAAAAATCATAACTCATCAAAAGTACTAAAAAACCTTCAAGACACCATTGAAACTAATTCAACTGGTACTAACGTAATGAACCTATATTTGGCAGTGATTCGAGACTAATTCTTATTTTTCCATATGAAATCTTTTTACAAAAACGAAATCTACATAAAAGGAGGAAAGAATTTGAATACAGAAATAGATAAAATTAAAGGTAGAGAGATTCTTGATTGCAGAGGAGATCCAACTATCGAAGTTGAAGTTACAACTAAGAACGGTAAAAAAGGGAGAGCTGACGTTCCCTGCGGACTTTCAACCGGCAAACACGAAGCCTTCGAACTAAGAGATGAAGGAAACAGATACAAAGGAAAAGGAGTCCTTAAGGCTGTAGAGAATATAAATCAAATAATTTCAACGAAAATTCAAGGAATGTCAGTGACAAATCAAAGAAAAATTGATGAAACAATGAAAAAGCTTGATGGGACGAAAGATAAATCAGAATTAGGAGCTAATTCAATCCTTGGAGTCTCACTCGCCACTGCTAAAGCCGCTTCCAATTCCCTAGATATTCCACTTTATCAATATATAGGAGGTACAAATTCTCATATTTTACCTGTTCCAGTTCTTGATCTTATAGAAGGTGGTTTATTAGCCGCTAGCGATCTTGATTTCCAAGAACACCAAGTAATGCCCACCGGTGCAGATAGTTTTTCAGAAGCAATAAGAATAGGAATTGAAGTTTATAAAGAACTTGGAGATATTTTAAAGGATAAATGGGGTAAATCATCTTTAAATGTCGGAGCAGAAGGAGGTTACACACCTAGTGGAATGGAAGATCCTAGAGATGCTCTAGACGAAGAATTGAAAGCAGTCGAAGAACTAGGATATGAAGACAAATTCGTTTTAAGCCTTGATTGCGCAGCTACCCACTTATATGATGAAAAAAAAGAAAAATACAACTTCATGGGAGAATTCATCTCGAAGAGAGAGCTAATCGATTTTTACGAAGACCTTGTATCAAAATATCCGATTCAATCAATCGAGGATCCTTTACACGAGGAGGATTTCAAGGGATTCAAAGAGTTAACCGAAGTACTTGATATACAAATAATAGGAGATGATCTTTTCGTTACTAATCCAGAAAGATTAAGAAAAGGAATTAGGATGGAAGCTGCAAACGCTGTACTGCTAAAAGTTAATCAGATAGGAACACTTACTGAATCATTGGAAACTGCAGAACTTGCCTATAAAAACAATTACGGTGTACAAGTATCCGAGAGATCCGGACAAACCGAAGATACCTGGTTAGCAGATTTAACTGTTGGAATCAATTCTGGCCAAATAAAAACGGGAGTAACTAGAAGTGAAAGAACTTCAAAATACAATCAATTACTTAGAATAGAAGAAGACAATGACACTGTTACCTATGCTGGAGAGAACTATAATCAGATATAAATTAGCAAAATATCAATGGAATTGATATAGAAAAGTTAGTGAGATATTGTTTGGGGAAAGACATTGGTTTCTATACTTTAGATTATATATACGTTTCCCTTTTAAATGGTTCTTCTTTTTAATTAGCTATAATCTTGACTTGAATTTTTATTAAATACGTACCAAAAATTATTAGTATTCTAAATTCTAACTTTCTTATTAAGGAGGTTTATTATTTGAGCGAATACGAGCATATTAATCATTCCTATCCAAGAAAAGATGGTATAAAGAAAGTGAATGGAGAAGCAGACTATACTGATGATTATAAACCAGACGATTTACTTCATGCATCAGTTTTAACTAGTCCTTACGCACATGCTAAAATAAAAAATATAAATAAAGAGAAAGCAGAAAAAGCTCCAGGAGTCAAAGCCGTTGTAACTGGAGAAACCTTTGATATCCATACAGGGATCTATCTAGGAGATAAGAGACCCCTAGCTAAGAACAAAGTTCGACATTATGGAGATAGAGTAGCTGCCGTTATTGCAGAATCTGAGCACGAAGCTGAGAAAGCTCTAGATTTAATAGAGGTTGAATACGAAGAACTTGAACCTGTTGAAAATCCGGAAGACGCATTGAAAGACGATGCTCCAATTGTTCATGAGAATATGGGAGAATATGACACTATACCTGCTATTCATCCAGAACCTGGTACTAATATTGGTAATAATACTAAGATAAGAAAGGGAGATACTGAAAAAGGCTTTGAAGAAGCTGATGTGGTTGTGGAAGATGAATTTGAGTTCACAGGGAAAGATCATGTAGCTATGGAACCTAGAGCAGTTATCGCAGAGATCAAAACTGATGGCGATGTCATTATACACAGTGCCTCACAATCACCATTTATTGTCCGTCATTCGATAAGTTTATACTTCGATATTCCTCATAATAAAATTAAGGTAAAAACACCGTATGTTGGTGGTGGATTCGGAGGTAAAGCAGGTATCTATCTAGAAGCACTTGTCTACTTACTCTCAAAAGAAGTGAATGGAAAACCTGTTAGATTGGTCAATAGTAGAGAGGAAGATATGGTTAGTTCACCTGGTAGTATGGGGTTCAAAGGAGAAGTTAAATTAGGTGCAACCGAAGAGGGTGAGATTACTGCCGCCGATATTCGTTACTTATTCGATAGTGGAGCTTTTGCAGACTATGCCGTTAATATTAGTAGAGCCGGTGCGGTTTCATGTACAGGTCCTTATAATATACCGAATGTTAAGACAGATTCACTTTGCGTTTACACGAACCATCCCTATGCGACAGCATTCCGGGGTTTTGGCCATATAGAGCAAGGTTTCGCTATTGAAAGAACATTGGATTTACTTGCTAAGGAAATTGATATGGATCCAGCAGAACTAAGAAGGAAAAACGCAATTAGAGAGGGTGATACTACTCCTACCGATAGTCCTATGGATAAAAGTACAGGAGATCTTCCTAAATGTATTGAAAACGTTAAGAATATGTTAAATTGGGATGAAGGCCAAAGAATCGAGGTTTCCGATAATAAAGTTAGGGCTAAGGGAATAGGGTGCTTGTGGAAAACCCCGATTATTCCACCAAATACGAGGTCAAGCATAGTAGTTATGTTTAATGAGGATGGAAGCGTTAATGTAACTAGTGGGATTACTGAGATAGGTTCTGGTTCTAAAACAGGTATAGCCCAATTAATAGCGGAAAAACTTAAAATTGATCCTTCTGAAGTTAATATAGTTTATGAAGTTGATACAGATACCACCCCGTATGATTGGGAGACAGCAGCAAGCCGATCTTTATTCATGGGGGGTAAAGCAGCACTTAACGCCGTTGAAAATGCTATAGAAGAGATTAAAGAAGTTGCTTCAAAGCCATTAAGATGCTCAAAAGATGATCTAGAAGTATCAAATGGAAGAGTCTATATCGAGAACAATCCTGAAGAAGGCTACGAATTAAATGAGATAGTTAAAGGATACATGTATCCAAACGGAGAATCAATTGGCGGACAAGTAATTGGAAGCGGAAGCTACATATCTAATAATCTAACTGAGATGGATCCCGAAACAGGAAAAGGAAATCCATGGCTAGAATATACAATGGGAGCTGAGGGGATAGAAGTTGAAATTAATTTGAAAGATGGATCTTACAAAGTGCTAAAATCTGTATGTTCTATGGATGTTGGAAACGTCATAAACCCAAAACTTGCAAGAGGGCAAATAGTTGGAGGAATGGAGATGGGAATAGGATACTCCACCACAGAAGGTTTAATCTACGGAAACAATGAAAAAGTCCTTAATAACGTCCTAAGAGACTACAAAGTTCCAAGATACGGTGAGGATCCAGAATACGGAGTCGAATTCGTGGAAACTCCACAGATAGATGGACCTTACGGGGCAAGAGGTCTTGGTGAACCAGGAATAGTTGGTATTCCAGGAGCATTTTCCAACGCCGTTTCAAAAGCCATAGGAAAAGAATTCAATGAGCTACCAATAACCCCTGAAAAGATTTGGAAAAAAATGAAGGAGGGAAAGAAATGATACCGTTTGATTTAAGTTATTTTATACCAGAAACAATCGATGAAGCAGTAGAAGCCTATATGCAATCAAAAGAAGACGATCTCAATCCAATGTATTACGGAGGAGGAACAGAGATCACTACATTCGCTAGAAAAAAGAAAATAAAAACCAACGCAGTTATTGACATAAAAAATATTCCAAAGACAATGGAATTAAAGAGAACTGACGATAAACTAGTATTCGGAGCAGGTCTTCCATTAAACAGAATCGTGGAGAGCGAAATGTTCCCATTACTAGGCAAAGCATCAAAAGGAATTGCAGATAGAACTACTCGTAATAAATTATCACTAGGCGGAAACATTGCCGGTCAACTACCCTATAGAGAAACAATACTACCATTACTACTAAGTGAAGCTACTGTAAAGATAGCAGGTCCCGATGGTACCAGAGAAGAGCCAATAGATAAAGTCTTCTCTAAAATGCTTAATTTAGAGGAAGGAGAATTTTTACTACAGGCAACTGTTCCTAAGAAATACTCTGACATGCCACATTATTACGAGAGAAAAGAGAAGGCTAGTGAAACTGATTACCCAATTGCCAGTGGTTGCTTCTTGAAGGTAGAGGATGAGATCCGGATGTCAATAGGAGGTTCATTCTTAGTCCCTGTAAGAGAAGAAGAACCTGAAAAAATTCTGAATGATCCTAGTATCAATAATAAGCCTGAAAAAGTGGTGAAAGAGTTCTCCAGTAGGTTCCATGATGATCAAAGAGCTTCAAGTGAATATAGAGAAGCCTTAACTAAAAATATCATTGAAAAAGCTCTCGAATCCCTAGGTGGTGAATAAGATGGAGGTTTACGAAGAACCGAAACAGATAGAATTAAATATTAATGGAGAAAAAAGGAAAGTTGTAGTCCGGCCAGGAGATACATTGCTTAGAGTGTTAAGAGAAAAATTAGGGTTAACTGGATCAGTGATGGGGTGTGAAAATGGGGACTGCGGAGCCTGCACTGTATTGATAAATGGTAAGCCTGTAAAATCCTGTATGACTCTAGTATTGGACGTTAAGGATGAAGAGATCACTACTATAGAAGAGTTAGAAGAGACTGATATCCAAGAAGGTTTTCTTGAAAAAGCTGGTTTCCAGTGTGGTTTCTGTACTTCAGGTTTCTTGATGAATTCATATGCCTTATTACAGGAACATGAGGACCCAGATGATGAAACAATAAAAGAGTGGTTACAGAGCAATATCTGCAGATGTACAGGGTATGAAGGAATTAGAAAAGCTGTAGAATATGCAATAAAGGAAAAGAAAGATTAAAGGATCTTTAATTATTTTATCTTTTTATTTCTTCTCCATTTAGTATGATCTTGCCTTCTGGCTCAATTGGTTTTCTGATAGAGGCATGAGCGGGGCATCCGTGTTCTACTTTGTCAACAAGTTCCCTTATTGTATCAGGATCTTCATTCGCCTCAATATTTACAGAATACTTTAGATTTTTGAATCCAGGTTCAACGTCATCTATTCCGAATATCCCTCTTTGATCTACGAATCCTCTAACATCAATGCTAAGATCTTTGACATCAAGATCATCAAAAACAATGTAATCCGAGTACACTACTTGTTGACAGAAGCAAAATCCAGCTAAAAAATATTCCAAAGGTCTAGGAGCTCTATTTTTACCTCCACCTATCTCTGGCTCATCAACAAAAAATTCAAAGTCTCTAACCTTGGCCTTCCCATAATGATCTTCTAAGATCTTCGTTTGCACCCTATTCGTATGAACTGATTTTTCCTCTTTACGAATAGCTTTTTCATATTCTCTTTTCCTCTTCACAAAATCATCTGTTATTTCCACATAAACACCCATATATAACTCTTACTCTAAGTATATAGAATTTACTAAGATCAAAACATTTTAACTAAGAAATTGAAAGGTCCTAGAATAACTAAAAAAGAATTTTCTTCAAATATTTTCATAATTCATCTTACAAAGAGGGCCTGTTGAGAAAAGATAGTTGGATTTAAATGGGTTATTTGTGTTTAAAGTTATTATGCTAGAAGAAGTGGTTCCGATCTTCTCACCATGTCTACAGACTTCCAGTTCGTGGCTGGATAAGATATCCTTTATTTTTTTAGTCCAATCATTTAAGCCTAATTCTTTGCTGGGTAGTTCTTCTTTTACATTAATCGCTCTTTCGTCAGGATTATCGATCCTTGAATTCGTTATTACATGAGAGCCCTTGTTTAGTTCCATAAATTTTAGTTCTTCTTCGTATACAGCTACAAATGCTTTCTCATTTGATGCTACTAGAAGATTAAACCCGTTATAATTGTTCTTATTAGTAGATTCTTCTATCTTTTGACGTGCCTTCTCTACACTCTCTTTTTGTAAAATCTCTTTACATAGAAGTCCTCGAGATCTTAGATCTTCATCTCCACCGTACTCATATTTTAGATTAGATAGAGTTGCTGCAATTCCATTTGAATTATATCCGATCCATGTACCTCCTTTTAGATCATCTTCAGGAGAAATATACCAAAAATTATTCTTATCATCTGGAAAGATCTTCTTAGGTTTAGAAAAGTCTCTACCATAAAATTCGTCACGGTTCTCAGCTATAACTATCTCTGCTTCTTCAAAAACTTTATATCCGAATATAATCGTACACATACTAAAACCTATTATCATATTATGTAAGAATAAAGTATTAAAATAATTAAAAGTAAATTACTTATTGAGAACTCCTTTTCCTTCTAAAGGAAGCATATGCCTTAATAACTCCGAAGGTTAAAAAGAAAGTTACCAGAAATATTAATTGCTGGATTTCGTTCGCCATTGAGGGCTTTATAACAAAAATTCTCACGAATACCCCTACAATAGCTATCAAGAGTAATATACCTTTTGAATCATAAACTAATGTATCAATGATTTTTCCCTTATCCATATAAATCACCCTTTCATTGGTTCTAGTCCTTATTAAAAAAACTTGAAATTGATTCATAGTTCTTAAAGTGAGATAATGATCCTAATCTCTTACTTTAATACCATTATGGAAAATAGTTTTTAAGGTTTATCTTACCTGAGAGAAAAAAAGTGTTAAGAATTTCTATCTAGGTAAACTGAAAGTCTAAAATTCTAGGTTATATTTACTATCCTAGATCCAAGTCATAAAATAAGATATTTTGATGTAGGTTCTATATTCTTAGGATGTTATTCGTCATATTTCTAATTTAATTACTCTCAAAAAGTCAATCTTAGATCTATATACAAAAAATATAATCTTAGGAGAAATATCTATACACAATCTTAAAAGAAAATTAAGTAAAATAATATATTAAAATAGCTTTATCATCCCGCGAATAAACGCTTCCTTTATACAAACACAAATTATCTCAATGTTAAAACAATAATAATTCATTATGATAAAAATAACGTTCTTATAAATATATAAGAGTATCCAAATGTTCGTAACATGAACCATAATCCTTATAAATCTAAAACTACAATCTTTCTGTGAAACATATTGGAGGTAAAAAAAATGGAAATATACGACCTGTCGCAACCCCTAAACGAAGAAGCGCCATTCTGGCCATACTATCCACCATTTGAAGTAAAATACATCAAAAGAAAACCAGAACACGGAGTCAACGCACAGTACATCCAAACATCAAACCATATAGGAACACACTTCGACGCACCACGCCACTTCAAAACCGACGGAATGACTATTGACGAAGTACCACTAGACTGGCTATACGGAGACGGAGTAATCGTAGACGTAAGCGATGAAATGGGAGAACTCGCAGCATACACACCGGAAATGATAGAAGAAAAAGCAGACGTAAGAGAAGGAGACATACTAATACTCCACACTGGCTGGCACAACTACGGTCAATACGGAGACGAAGCAGACGAAGAAAAATACATCCACATGCACCCAGGCGCCCACCCAGACATGGTAGACTGGTTAATAGAAAAGAACATCAAAGTATGGGGGGTTGACGCAGTATCAACAGACCACCCAATGGACCTACCAATAGGTAGATTCCTTGGACAAGGAACATTCGAACAACATAAAAAGGTCAAAGCAAGAGCAAAAGAAAGATTCGGAGAAGAAAAACTAGAAGAACTATTCCCAGAAGAAGATTACCAGCTAACTCACAACGAACTATTCCCACATGACATATGCCACATGGAAAACCTTGGTGGAGAAATCGGCAAATCAAAGCTTCATAACAAACGTATAAAGCTTGGATGCTTCCCATGGAAATTCAAGGACGGAGAAGCAGCATTCGCAAGAGTCGTTGCTTTCCTTGAAGAATAACTAACTCAACTACCTTTATTCTTTTCTTTTTTTAAATAAATAAGTTCAAAAGTAATATTCTAAGAGTGAATTTAAATAAGAGGTGCTAGAAATGATAATGAAAGATCGTATACTGAAAGGTGAATATAGAGAATCAATCTCACTGATGAGAATGTCACAAGACGTCGAGGAACTAGACGGCGTAGAAAGAGCAGAAATTCTCATGGCAACAGAAGAAAATAAACAATTCTTAAGAGATGCTGATATCCTTACGGATAACATTAAAGAAGCAACAAAAGCAGATTTAGGTATCATAGTTAAGGCAGAAAGTGAAGAAAGAGCAGACGAAGTTTTAGACATAGCTGAAGAAAAAGTCATGGAATCCAAAAAAGGAAAATCAGGGGAAAAAGGTGAAAAAACTTACAATACTTTAAAATCTGCAATGAAAGAAGTTCCAGATGCTAACTTAGTTCAAATATCTACCCCAGGAAGATGGGCGGATAGAGAAACCGAAAAAGCATTGAATAACGATAAACACGTAATGCTATTTAGTGATGGAGTTTCAATTAAAGATGAAGTAAGATTAAAAGAGATGGGACAAGAAAAAGATCTCCTAGTAATGGGGCCAGACTGTGGAACAGCAATAATTAACGGAGTAGGTTTAGGATTCGCAAACTCTGTCGAAAGAGGTCCAATAGGAATAGTAGCTGCAGCAGGAACTGGAGCTCAATCAGTAAGCTCACTAGTAAGCACTTTCGGTCCAGGAGTTAGCCAGGTCATAGGTACTGGAGGGAGAGATCTACATGAAGAAGTTGAAGGAATGACAATGAGAATGGGAATAGAAGCCCTAGCAGATGACCCAGAAACAGAAACAATAGTCTTAGTATCCAAGCCACCAGCTCCTGAAGTAGCTAAAAAGGTACTAGACACAGCTAAAGAAGTTGAAAAACCTATAGTAGTTAATTTCCTTGGTGGAGACCCAGCAACAGTTGAAGACGCTGGATTAGAATACGGAGCAACCTTAGAAGACGCTGCAATGAAAGCAATCGCCCTACAAGAAGGTAAAGAAGCAGAACCTACCACTTTCTCAGAGCCAGTAGAAGAAATAAAAGAAACAGCCAAAGGAGAATACTCCCAACTATCAGATGATCAAAAATACATCAGAGGACTATACTCCGGTGGAACCTTCACAAGCGAAGCTCTCCTAACCGTAAAAGAACTCGTAGGAGAATCTTACTCAAACGCTGCTTTAGAACCCGAATACGAACTCGAAGACGCAAGAGAAAGCCAAGAACACACAATAGTAGACATGGGAGAAGACGAATTCACAGCAGAACTCGGAAAACCACACCCAATGATCTATCATGGCCTAAGACAAGAAAGAATAATGAAAGAAGCAGAAGACCCTGAAACCGGCGTAATACTACTAGATGTAGTTCTAGGACATGGAGCAGATGAAGACCCAGGTGGAGCTCTAGCTTCAACAATAAAAGATGCAAAAGAACTAGCTGAAGAAGAAGGAAGATACCTACCTGTTGTAGCATCAGTCTGTGGAACCTCACAGGACCCTCAAACTCTCGAAGAACAAGAAGAAAAACTAAGAGACGCTGGCGTAATAGTAATGCCAAGCAATGCACAAGCAGCTAGAATGGCATCCGTCATTGCAACTAAAGGTGAAGCATTTAATAAATTGGAGGGATGAAGTATGGAATTATTTCAACAAGAACTAAAAGTAATAAATGTCGGTGCATCTAAGTTCCACGGATCAATCAAAGATCAAGACGGCAACTCCGTTCATGTAGACTGGTCACCACCAGCAGGCGGAGATGAAGAGGCTGCCGATATACTCGACGAATTAGAAGATCTTTAAAACCAAAAACATATATAGTTAAATTTCTTTATAGTTTTTGGAAGGCTTTTAAATTCCTTCCAAACTTTTTAGTTTATAGAACCAAATGGAGGAAAAATTAATGGGAAAAATAGATGAAGCAAATGAAGAAGCGGTTGAAAGAATAAATAAATGTACCCCTATGTTAACTGGTTTATACGAAGCCAAAGAAGTAATACCTGGAATGGATAGTAAAACTATACTACATGCCGGCCCACCAGTTTCTTGGGAAAGAATGTCCGGACCACAAAAAGGAGCAGTAATAGGAGCGTCAATGTTTGAAGGACTAGCAGATAGCCCTGAAGAAGCTCGAGAAATGGCTAAAAGTGGAGAAATCAAATTTGACCCTTGCCACGATCATGACGCAGTAGGACCAATGGCAGGAATAATATCTCCTTCAATGTCTGTATACGAAATAGAAAGCGAAGAGTACGGACACAAATCATACAGTAACCTCAACGAAGGACTTGGAGACGTACTCAGATACGGATCTTACAGCGATGAAACCCTTGAAAGGCTTGAATTCATGGAGGAAACGATGGCACCTGTGCTTAAAGAAGCTATTAACGAAATTGCACCAATGAATCAGAAAGAGATAATTCAACAGGCTCTACACATGGGGGATGAATGCCACGCAAGAAATGTAGCAACCTCACAGATATTTATAAAAGAATTAGCCCCATATATAGCACGAACATCATTCTCTGACGATGTAAAAGCTGAAGTATTCGAATTTATGAGGGACAATGATCTAACCTACCTAAACCCACTGATGGCTTCCGCCAAAAACATGCTTGATGCAGGACATGGAGTAGATTACAGTACCGTAGTTACAGGAATGGCCAGAAACGGAACTGATTTCGGAATTAGAGTTAGCGGACTTCCTGATCAATGGTTTGCTGCTCAAGCTCCAAAAGCAGACACACTTTACTTCCCTGGATACGAAGAAGGAGACGAAGGTAGAGACATAGGAGACAGTGCAATAACCGAAACAATGGGATTAGGAGGATTCGCTTCCGCAACTGCACCTTCAGTAGTTAAAGTTGTTGGAGGAAGCGTTGATGATGCAATAGAGCACACTGAAGAGATGAGAGATATAACAGTAACTGAGCATTCTAGTTTCTCAATGCCATTCATGGACTTTAAAGGTACCTCTCTAGGAATTGATGTAAGAAAAGTTATAGATACTGGTATACAGCCTTTCATAAACACTGGTGTAGCTCATCACGAAGCTGGTGAAGGAAGCGTTGGATTCGGATTAGTAAGAGCTCCAATGGATTGCTTCACTCAGGCTATTAAAGCCTTCAAAGAAGAGTATAAATAATTACTTTCTCTTACTCTATTTCTTTATTTTATTAGTATTCTCTATTATCATGTTGCTTGCTAAGATTATACCTGTTAGAATGTCTGTTCCTGATGTACTTCCCCTATCCAATAACTTTGTCACAGAAGAATAGATCTTATATTTCTTTTTTCCATATAATGCTTCGATTACATTCTTTATATTTTCTAAGGGTTTACCTTGAAGAGCCATTATGAGTTCCATTTTACTTATCTTATTTGTTTTCTTATCTATGTATTGACTCCAATCATTATAGCTAATAGACGGTCCTTCTATCAGATCAAATTGACTAGCATAGTTTATGGTAAATAAAAATCCTGAAACAAGATCATCACCAGAAGGAGTTAATCCAGGCCCTAACCCTATAAATTCCTTCAATTTAATTAGCTCATCTTCATCGCTTAGTGCATCCATATTGATTCTTTTTACGTTTCTTTTAATTCTTTCAATTGTTTTTTGGGGAAAAACATTATCAGAGGGTATATTATCGGTTAATAGAAAACCTAAACCTCTTGTATCTCCTTTATCTATCGTCAAGCCTTCAAGGTAAGATAAATTTTCAGATAATTCTTTATTAGGCTTCACATCCCAGCTAGAATCCCATACCATAGCCTTATCTAAATTTATGATGCTTCCTTTATTAGAAAAGCTTATCTTTTTATCAGATATCTTAACAGATTCATTTTCGTTAAATCCGATTGATCTAAAGTCTTTTTGGTAGTCAAATAAGATGTTATATGGTCCATTCCCTATGGAAGATTTTCCAATTGTTAGGATTTCACCTGTAGATAGCTCGATATTGATTACTTTTTCAAAAGTGGAATGTATATGAGCTCTATCATCAATATTTTTGATCTTATCAGAAAGTTGTTTTCCTATTGTTTTAGCCTCTACGTATCTCATCATACCATGTCTTTATACTTGTGAGAATTGAATCAGAAAATAAGTTTAAGTTAAATAAATAAAGTTTATGTTTTATTGGATTAGGCTTCCGCCTCCTACTATTGGGATTAGGGTTATTTCATCTCCATCCTTTAATTCCTTTTCTGAACTAACTGGACTGCCATTCATTAGAACTCTTACTGAAGAATCAGTCCATTTCGAGTCTTTTAAGATATCTTTCACAGTCATTCCCTCCTCCCATTCTACTTCTTTCATTTTCTTTTTCGGTGTGAGTTTAACGGTTATCATTTTATCATGCCTACCAGTGAATTTTCTGATTTTGATCTTATAAGTATTACCCACTTAGGAATTATACAATTTCGTGTTTTACGGTTAGATTTAATTAAGAAAACGAATGATGGAGGGATACAGTTTTCTTATTACACTTTTAAGTTATTCCAACATATTTCATAGATATTATAAATGTTAATATAGAATTTATTTCTATATGTATCATAATTAGTAATTTATAAATCTTAAATAGGAATACTTTATTAACAGGTTTCCAAGAACACCGAAAACTTTTTAAATTAAGTAATTAAATATTCTTTGAATAACTAAAAGGTGATAACAAATGAAAGATGAAGATAAAGCACCATATGAAATACCTGTACCAAATACACTACCCGAAGACGGATTATCAATGAAAGGAAAATACGTAGAGGGAATCCTTAGACCACCTAGATCTCCAAAACTCGACAAAGAGTTTGAACCAAAAACCGTAGAACTCAGAAACGGACAAAAGATGGTGATCAGAGAAGCGAAAGATAGTGACATAGATCTTCTTATGGAAGGAACAAAAACGATGGTTGATCAAGAAATATCCACAGACTTCTTCGATATAGTCGCATCAAGAGCTTACGCAGAACTACTCGCATACAAAAGAAAAAGAATGAAAGATCAATACATCCTAATAGGAGTAACAGAAGACGGAAAGATAGCTGGCCTCGTAAACGCAAGGCTAAGAGATGAAGACGTAGCAATAAGCCTTCACTCACAAGTATTCCAAAGACAGGTCGGAGCAGGAACCCCACTATACTTCGCCAAAATGGAATACGCATTCGAAAAACTAGGAGTAGAAGAATGGTGGCCTACCTTCGAAAGTCACTACGGATACAAAATGGGAGCAATGAAAACCGGAGCTCAACAAAAACCATGGCCTGAATACCAACACCAACTCGGCGGAGGAAGAGTATTCTACAACACCAAAGATCAATTTGAAAACTACATAAAGCCAACACACGAAAAACTATTCGGCGAAAGACCAGTATCCGATGAACTCCTAGAAGCAGCAGAAGACCCAGAACTACCAGACATTGAAGCTCAATTCGATTAATCCTTTAAAATCTCTTTTTTTAATTATTTTCTTCAATAGGCCAATCCTATAAGCTTTAACTTAAATAGAGATTATTCTTCGATTATAATGCATTTATTAACTATTATCTAGGTTAAGCTGCCAAGATATATCGTGAGAAAATTTCTTTCATGATTTATAATAGAAAAAATGGTAAGAGAGTATAAAAGAAAGAAATCGAAAAAACAAATATTATTCATTTCTACTTTCTACTTCCTCTTCTGAGAGAACTTCTGGTAGGATATTATCTAGTACTATAGCTGATAATGCTCCTACTGCCATACCAGTGCCTGCGATAGATTGTAGAATACTAGAAAGCCATGCTGGTTCAAATTGGATTGGATTACCTCCTACATAGTATGGTAGTCCAATACCTAGTAGAAGAGCTAGACCGAGTATTGTGTAGTTTCTTGGTTTGGTCATGTCTTGTCTATTAATGTGTTGGGCACCTACACCGGCTATGGTAGCGAACATTATTATGTATACTCCACCAGTAACTGGATCTGGGAGTGTTGCAATCATTACTCCGAATTTTCTTATTACTCCTATGAATAATAGGAAGACTGATCCAATAGCAACTACAATTCTTGCGGCAACGCCTGTAAGTCCAACGACTCCTATGTTTTCAGTGTAGCTTGTTGTACCTATTCCGCCAAGTATTGCGGAAATGGTGCTTCCAAGTCCTTCTGCTCCTATTCCTCTGGTTATCTGTGTTGAGTCAGGGTCTTTACATCCTGCTGCGGTTGATATAGCGTGGTAGTCTCCTACCGATTCGATCATTGATGCTAAATATCCTGCGAGGACTACTAGTATAAATCCTACTTCAAATTTAGGTACTCCCCATCTAAATGGAGTTGGCGGTACAATCCATGGTGCTTCTCCAACTGGAGCCAGGTTAACAGCTGCAGCATCAGGGAATATTCCCATAGAAGCTCCTACACCAGAAATAATCCACGCTAAAAGTATACCAGAAATTACTGCTACCATTCTTGTTTTTATACTAGCGAATGAGAATATCAGTACTAAGGCTAGTGTTATAATAGCAACTGGCCAGTAAGCACTTGCTGTATCCATAGTAGGCTGATACAGAGATAAACCAATCAGCATAATTGTTGGTGCCGTTACCTGTGGTGTGAATAGCTTTTTAACATATTTAATTATTTGTCCATATCCTAATCCTAGTTCAACTAATCCACCACCAATCAATGCTCCCGATATGTACTGCATAGTCACTAAAGCTCCACCTTGCACTTGCCCTGCAATAGATAAGAGCGGAGCTACAAAGGACGCACTTGAACCTTGAACTATAGGTAACCTGCTTCCAATTGTAAGCTGGATTAAAGTAGCTACTCCCATAGCAAAGTAAACTGTCCCAAGAAGAGCACCTGTTTGTTGAGCATTCAAGCCAACACTTTGAGCAATTATTAAAGGTATCAGCGTTGTAAGCCCGAACATCGTTAGAACATGTTGTATGCCGAGCGGAATCGCTTTACTCAAAGGTATTTCATCATATATTCCATATATAACCCTTTGCATCATATCTGGGTCTTCTGTTGGCCATCCTTCATCACCAGTATGTTTCTCAGGATTAACTAAATCCGCAAATTTCGATATATTATTACCTCCTAGTTAATAAATCATTTACTGAGGCGTAATTAAAGCTTAAAATTGCTCGATAAACCCTAGAACCAACAGGGATAAAACCTCCAGCTCAAAGGCCTTGCTCATATAACTTCTAGTGAAGACCTTAAGCTTCAGTCACCGAAATAAATTATCGCTAACTTTACGCCTCATATCATCTACAATGAACCGTATTATAAAAAAGTTTCGGAGTAAGAAACCTTTTAACTAAAATTATATCATTAGTCTATCGTTTTAATACTTAATCTCCAACTACTATTAGATTAACACAGTAATAAAATAAATATATATAATTACATTCAATAATTGAACAAAATGTAAACTAAAAACTATTCTCTAAATATAAAAAAAGGAAAACTTTAGAAAATATAACGAACCTGACAAAAAGATAATAATCATAACTAAAAACCGGAAGACACAAAAAATCCTAAACCCTTGTCCCCAAAAATATCAAAATGAAGAGAATTTTAGACAAAACAAGCAAACTATCACATACTTCTTTAGAAAAATAAAGAAAGTGGACGTGCCCGGAAGTGGATTCCTTTCCCAATACCCTTCCCCATGCTCCAAGCTCCATCCCGCGACCCTGCGAGCAGTGTATCTCCCGATTACCGCTGCTCCCTCCCAGGCCTGACGGGGTTCATCGGGCTAAGAAGGACGTAATGCCTTCACCATTCACTCCCGTAGGACGGGATATCGACGCCGGAACACGGTTCCGGGTACTGGTTCCAGAACCGCCTCCCGGGCTTCGACCCCCACATATCGACGTTTTCGGGTTACAGGGGACGCCGAATTCCCCAGTCTAGCCCGTTTCTTTAGATTATAGAAGGACTTAAGTGTTTTTGGGTTTCAGTTTTTTCGTTGGTATTGGTCTTTGTTTTTTCTATATTGGTTTTAATTGGAATATTGTTATTGTTATTATGCTTAGTAGGATTTCAATGAGGTATGTGGTTGTTATTAGTTTTTTTTCTGTGTTGATTCCTTTTTTGATTAGTATTGAGAGTATTGATTGGTATGGTGGTGGGCTTAGTTCTCCTTTTTCGTTTACTTGGGTTGGTCCTTTTTCTTTGCCAGAGAATTTTATTTTGGTTTTGAGTAGGAAGTCTATTATGTGTGGTATTATTAGTATTGCTCCGTAGATCTCTATTTTCCCTAGTATGGATATTGTGGCAATCATTGCACCCATTGTTAGTGTTCCGGTGTCTCCTGGGAATATTGTTGCTGGGTAGATGTTGTATATGAGTAGTGCTAGGGTTGATCCGGCAAATATTGATCCTAGAATTGCTGTTTCTATTTGCCCGTTTAGGTAGCTTAGTATTGATAGGTTTGTTAGTATTATTAAGCTTAATCCAACTTCTAAACCATTAAAACCTGCTAACATATTTATTGCGTTAGCAGCTCCCAGTATGCCAAGTATTGCAAGTAGAAAATAGGCTTGAGCAAAGTCCATACTTATAAATATTAAATCGATCCTAGTTGAAGTCACAGAATTAATTATTGGAATAGATGCTAACAAGGTAAATAATACCTTATATCTTTGAGATATCTCGGTAAGATCATCTATTATACCTATAAGACCTATCAATGATATAATTATTAATGTATTCTGTTGAAAACCAAGATCATTGACAGATGTATAAAACCCTCCCACTATTAAAACAGATATCAGTACTGCTAACCCGCCCATCTCAGCTACTTCAGGCTTTTCCGGTTTATGAATATCTAAACCCACTATACCTGATTTCTTAAAGATCTTACTAATAATTGGTGTAAATATAAGTGTTAAGGTGAAAGCGGTTAATGGTTCCCAGTACATGAAATCTCCAAAGATTAATTTAATAAAGAGACGTAATAAACCTTAGCGTAAATCCGGTGATCCTAGGTGAAGGTAAATGGAGTAATATTCGATCTCAGAGATCTAGATCTAAAGAGAGATAATAAGCAAAATGAACTAGAATCAGTTAACATTTCAGATATGATCCAATTCTTCAGAACAAAAGGAGAAGAAATCACGATCATCGTAGATAGAGAATATGGATCTCTAGAATCTGAAGATGCCTCTGTAATAATTGAGAAGGATCCAAATAACTATTCCTTCTTAGAGGATCGTGAAGCCTACTTACTCATCGGCAACAATATCGATGAAAACGATAATCATGGATGTTATCTCTTAGAAACTCAAAACACTGGAAAACCTGAAAACAAGTTCATAATAAACAATATAGATGACATAAAAACTATTTATCGGGAAATTATTAATACATACATTGTTGTTCCAGCATTTAATGAAGAAACAACTCTTTCCAATGTTTTGAAAGATCTTAAAAACTACTTCAACAAAGATCAAATCATAGTTGTAGATGATGGAAGCCAAGACAAAACAAGGCAAATCTCAAAGAAAATGAACGTACAAATCATATCCCACCTAATCAACAGAGGATTAGGAGGATCACTCGGAACCGGTATAGACTACGCCATCAAAAAAGAAGCCCAAAACATCATCACCTTCGACGCCGACGGACAACACCTAGCCAAAGACACAGTCAAACTACTATACCCACTCATCGGTGAACAAAAATCATTCGTAATCGGA
This sequence comes from uncultured Thermococci archaeon, assembly GCA_964436705.1. Taxonomy (GTDB): domain Archaea; phylum Methanobacteriota_B; class Thermococci; order Thermococcales; family CAYNOZ01; genus CAYNOZ01. The sequence continues at coordinate 5,790 of CAYTEI010000013.1, read as the reverse complement.
AGCAGATTCAAAGGAGATACTACCAATATGCCCTTCATTAAGGTCTTTGGAAATAAAGTGTTAAATTACCTAACTTTCTTAATATCCGGAAGAATGGTATCAGACTCACAAAGCGGGTTCAGAGGAATAAGAAAAGATATGGCGAAGAAAATAGACCTAAAATGTGACAGATACGGTATCTCATCAGAATTCATCATAGAATCAGAAGGATTCGAACTGAAAGAAATACCTATCCCGGCAATCTACGATAAATACAGCGCAAACAAAGGCACTAACATAGTCTCAGGAATAAAAATATTCCTAAAAATGATATATAAACTACTATCCGAATTTTAATGAGGTTAAAAAATGTTATTCATCCAGTACTTAGTCCTAGTCATACTAGCAGGTATAATAACCTACCTATACATCAACAGAAAAGAACTAAACATACCAGAAATCATAATCTGGGTAATCGTAACAACCTTCATAGCAATAATCGCCATATTCCCATACAGATTTTCAGAAACCGTAAGCGGAATAACCGGAATCGGAAGAGGAATCGACGCATTATTCATAGTAGGACTAATCGGTTTCTTCGCAATGATGCTTAAACTATACGTAAAAGTATACGATCTAGAAAACCAAATCACCCAAATGAACCAAGAAATGTCAATACGACTAAAAGAACTAAACGATAAAATCGAAGAAAGCAATGAAAAAGATGACTTATAAGGATTCAAACTTACTTAATTGTTAAATTAAATCTGAGGTATAAGGATGAATATTAAAGATCCAAGCCTATCTAAAGAAGGAGAAAAGAAGATCGACTGGATTAAAAACCATATGCCAGTCCTCAACCTACTAGAAAATAGTTTTGAAACTGAAAAACCATTAGATGGCCTGAACATATCAATGGCTATCCATTTAGAACCAACAACCGCATACCTAGCCATAGTACTAGGTAAAGGAGGAGCTAACGTCTCTCTAACCGGAAGCAACCCACTCAGCACACAAGACGACGCAGCCGCAGCAGCAAACGAAGCCAAAAACGTAGAAGTATTCGCCAAACACGGAGCAGACAAACAAGAATTCTACGAAAACTACAACAAAACACTCGACAACCAACCAGACATAATAGTAGACGACGGAGCAGACCTAGCATCCATCGTACACCAAGAAAGACCAAATCAACTAAACAGACTAAAAGGAATCTGCGAGGAAACCACCACAGGAGTCAACAGACTAAAAGCCATGGAAAAAGACAACGCCCTAAAATCTCCAGTAATCGCTGTAAATGACGCTGAAAGCAAATACCTATTCGATAGCATGCATGGAACTGGTCAATCAGTCTGGGACGGTATAATGAGAACAACGAACCTCTCAGTTGCAGGAAGCAATGCAGTAGTGGCAGGATTCGGACCTGTAGGAAAAGGAGTTGCAAAAAGAGCAGACGGACTAGGAGCCAACGTAATAGTAACAGAAGTCAACCCAATCAGAGCCCTCGAAGCAGTCATGGAAGGATTCGAGGTAATGCCAATGATAGAAGCCGCAAAAAAAGGAGACTTCTTCGTAACAACAACAGGAAACAAAAACGTCATAACCAAAGAACACTTCAAAACAATGAAAGAAAACGCAATCCTAACCAACGCCGGACACTTCGACGTTGAGGTGAACGTAGAAGCGCTAAAAGAAGTATCAGATAGCTCGAGAAAAGTCCGTGAAAACATAGAAGAATACAAAATAGGAGACAAAAACCTTTACCTACTAGGAGAAGGAAGACTAGTAAATCTAGCATGTGGAGACGGACACGCAGCAGAAATAATGGACATGAGCTTCGCCCTACAAGCAAAATCAGCAATGTACCTAAAAGAAAACGAGCTTAAAAACAAAGTATATGATGTACCAGAAAAAATCGATAAAGAAGTCTCAAAACTAAAACTAAAAGGAATGGGAATAGAAATTGACGAATTAAGCGATGAACAAAGAGAATACTTAGACAGCTGGAAAATGGGGACCTAAATAAATTCTCAATCTAACTCCAAATTATTCAAGAACAGTAACCAAGCACTGTGATACCCATCCTCGTACTGATCTCTAAAGGGTTCACTCTCCCATTTATCAAATCTTTCCTTCAATTTTCCTATTTTACCATCACCAACTTCATCATTAAAGATTTGATACAGCAAACTATCCTCATTCTGCTCTTCAATAGCCGAAATCATCCCCTCGCATGCCCTTATAAAGCCTTTATTATCCTCAATCTTCCTAAGATGATTCAAATGTTCCTTAGCCTCAGTTGTCTTTTTCTCCGTTAACGAATCAACAATCAACTCAAACCGCATCTCTTTAGCTTCCATCAATATCACTTCTAAACTAAACAAAGAAAAAACGATAGTAGAAAAAAGTTATTCAATATCCACATACCGAAGAATATCTCTCCTAGTTAATATACCTTCCATACCATCATCCAATATCATTAACGAACCTATTTGTTGCTCTTTCATCTTATCAGCAGCAACACCAACATCCAGAGAAGTATCAATAGTAATCAAGCCCTCAGTCATGAATTCACTAGCCCTTATATTCAATATATCCTCTGATCTAGTTGATTTAGCTTTTTCAAAAATTCCATTGTTCCCGAAGAACTCAAGTATATCTATTGTGGTAATTATCCCCACCAATTCATCCTGATCAATTACCGGTAATCTACGAACATCATTTCTAATCATTTCCTTAGCCACATCTCCGAGCGACATTCTAGGAGTGGCAGATATTAGATCAGTTGTCATGGCATTTTCAACAGTCACACCTATATCCTTATTAGCAAAAAACTCAATAAACTCTTTTTCTTCTACAACTCCTTGAGGAATCTTATTTTTCAGGACCGGGAGTCCACCTATGTCCTCATCCATCATTCTTTCAAAAGCTTCCATAATTTGGTTTCTATAATCAGCCGCTATTATATCATGGTGCATTATTTTTCTTATAGGTTCATGTATGGCTGAGAGTAAGTTTCCATTATGATCTTCAGTTACAATATTAAACATTTCCCCTCCGCCTAAAAAGTTTATTAAGTCTCTAGACTTAACTAAACCTATAATATTTTTAGTTCCTGGATCTGTAACCGGAACTCTTCTTTCTTCATATTCTGATACTGTCTCGGCTAATCCTTTGATTGTCATGGTGGGTGGAACATCAACCACTTCTCTCGTAATTTCCATGACATTTCCCTCTGTGTTAACTTCATTATCGGGGAATTCTTTAGGACCCCTTTCTCTTGAACCATAACCTCCAACATTTTCATTCGTCATTTTAACACCTTATAAGCTCGGATAAAAACCCTTAATTAGACTAATCTTATTAATAGAACCTTTCAAAACATAATCATTCCTTACTACAGGGATTATTCCCTGATCCTTTTCAATAATTAAATCTACCGCCTCATCTACAGAATCATCCGGATGAAGAACAGTAGGTGATCTATTCATAACCCTCTCGATCTTAGGTGGCTGATCCATATCTAGGGAGAACTTCCTATGAGAAACTAGATCCTGTTGAGAAATTAAGCCTTCAAGCTTAGTCTTACCGTTTACCTCACGAACCACGGGAAAGGCCTGTATATTTTTTTTCTCCATCTTATTCCAGATCTTAGTTATAGGTGTTTCAGGATTAACTGTTTCAGAGTTCTGAGTGAAATCTTTCACTTTATCTGACCTAGGGCTTCTTTCTTTCAATTTTAGGCCTTTTAAAATATCTTCAAGCCCCAGCAAACCTAAGAATTTTTTTCCTTGATCAAATACGGGAGCATCATCTACTCCATGTTCTATTATCTTTCTTGACGCGGTTCTAAGATCCATATCATCATAAAGGTATACCATCGGCTCTGCGGCTATGGACTTAGCAGGAACGTCTGATTTAGTATTCTTAATCTTTAAAACATTTGATCTTTTTATCAAACCAGAAAGATTATTATTATCGTCTAAAACCACTAAAGTCCTTAAACCTTCGTCTCTTATAAAGGATCTTGCTTTAGTGGCAAGATCTTTTTCTTCAACTGAGATGGGGTTTTCTAACATATACTCCTTGATCATGGGATCAACCCAAATATACTATAGTACTCCAGTAAGTTAATAACTTCCCTGGCACTCGTTGCATACCCATCTACCATCGGATTCGGATAAAGGCTTATACTCACCACAGGATTCACAGAAACCAATCATATCTCCTTGAGCTTGCATTGCCCTGTTACTCGTTTCATCTTCCTCAACGAGGTCGGAGTAAAGATCCAATACATTTGACAGGGTTACGAATCCGGCTGGCTTTTCATTCTCCATCACTAATAATCTCCTTATATCGTTATCTATCATTAACTGCGCCCCTTGAGCAATAGTCTCATCAGAAGTCAGGCTTATAGTGTTCTTACTCATGATATCCTCAGCTGTAACTTTTTCAGGATCATCTCCTTCTGTTATTACCTTATCAAGGACATCTCTTTCAGTTACTATGCCCTCCGGATAACCATTATCATCTACAACCACTACTCCGCCAACCTTTTCATCACTCATAAGTTCAGATACTTCAGATATAGGATCTGATCTTTTCACAGACAAAGCTTCTCTATCCATTATTTCCTTAATGCTAGCTCCCGTATCCATTGAACATCCACCTCTGTTCGTAGATATTCACCGAGACTTATATAGATTTCCCAACCAAAAACAATAACAAAAATAAAGATAATTTCTTTCTAAAACCCAAACCTAATTAAAGGAATATAATACAACTTTATCATATTAATCATTAAAACGTAATCAACAAAGCCAAATCTATACACTTATCCAACTATTAGTAAAAACTACATAGAAAAGGAAAGGAGTCCAAAGAACCCTTAAAGGAAAAGGTCTCTCACAAATCTCTAAGTATTTACAAACATCTTAGATCATTCTATAGTGCTTCAGTCAACTCAACCTTTTCTGGAGCTCCCCTCTTATGTTCAGTGCTTTTAATCAGATCTAACGTCCTTTCTACTTCATCAGCATCGAAATTTTGTTTCAATTCCTCTTCAGATAGATCCAAATCCAGATAAGAATGTAAAATCCTGTCCAGAGCCGAATAAGTTAAGCCTAACTCATCTTCATCCGTCTGATCCTCCCAGAGACCCGCTCTGGGTACCTTATCCAGGAACCTA
>CAYTEI010000013.1:0-613 GCA_964436705.1 uncultured Thermococci archaeon | reverse complement strand
TCCTCAGGAACTTCTAAGTGCTTTGCCAATTCTTTAACTTCTGTCTTATAAAGATCTGCTAGAGGCCTGAAATCAGATGCTCCATCTCCAAACTTTGTGAAATATCCCGTATATATCTCACTTTTATTCGATGTACCTATCACTAACCCATCTTTACAGTTTGCCAGATAGTATAGTATAGCCATTCTAGATCTTGCAATGAAGTTACCTCTCGCAATCCGGTTCTCACAAAACCATTCTAGGCCAGAAGGATCCAACAGATTTAAGACTGGAATCTCCTGGTAATTGATACCGATCTTTTCTGCGAGCTGATTTGCTCCAGATCCTTGTTCAGGCATCAAGATACCTAGCACATTCTCTTTACCTAAAGCGTTTTTTAAAACGGCAGCCGTAGTTGAAGAATCTAAACCTCCGCTAAAACCGAATAAGGCTTTTTCTTTATTGTTAGATTCAAATTTTTTCGTGATGGAGTTAGTGATGAGTTCTTCTACTTCTTTCATGTCTAAATTTCTCATTATATCCCACACATTGTTCCAAAGATATTCCCAATTACTCAGTGTGAACCACCCCTACCTTACTCGCTTACGCTCGTGAGGAAGGGGCTTCCAAGGAC
>CAYTEI010000012.1:0-35021 GCA_964436705.1 uncultured Thermococci archaeon | reverse complement strand
TTTTAATAAAAAGATAATTGTAAAATATTCGGAATATTTAGGGTGATTCTCTGTAAGATTTTACCCCAAAATTGTCAGTTACCCGTAAAATTTATAAATAAATGGTATAGATTCATTATTAGATATAAATTAATAGGAGGTAATCTTTTAATGAAGAATAAATGGAAAAAAATAGCCGCTATCTTTGTGATATTCGTAATGGCATTTTCTGTCGCAGCCGCCGGCTGTACGCAGAACGGAACAGATCAAGAACCAGACAATGAAACAGATCAACAACCAGACAATGAAACAGATCAAGAGCCAGATGATGAAAAAGATGATGAGGAAACACAGGAAACGTATTTCGGTAATCAAGAACCAACCGAATTACCAGACGAACTAGGAGATGAACAGAAACAATACTTCAAACAAGTAGACTTCGATAACGACGGAGTTCCATATGCTGAAGATCAATATTTAGGTAGAGATGATACTGGAGTTGATTTCGCTGAAAAATCAGGTGGAACATTAGATTCGATGGGTGAAGAACTATCAACATGGGATCCACAACAATCAACAGGTACTGCGAGTGGATGGCTTCAAACTAAGATATATGATGGTCTAGTCCAATACGCACCTGGAACCACTAATATTATGCCTGACCTAGCTAAGGCTTGGGAAGTTAGTGACGACAGCATGAAATATACTTTCTACCTTAGAGAAGGGGTGGAGTTCCATAACGGAGAAGAAATGACAGCAGAAGATGTGAAATGGTCAATAGAAAGACTAATGGATCCAGCATATAATTCACCTAGAGCAGGCTTCGCAAAACCATACATTAAGAGTGTTGAAGCACCTGATGATTACACTGTTGTAATTAACATGAAGAAGCCATTTGGACCATTCCTCAGCCTGTTATCCTACAGCTCATTCTACGTACTACCAAAAGACTACTGCCAAGAAAGAGAAACCATAAAAGGAGAACCTGGTAATCAAACCGTAGACGTTCAATGGACTGATAATCCAGTAGGAACTGGTCCATGGGAATTCGAAGAATACAAAACAGGATCAAAAGCAACACTAAAAGCAAACGAAGACTATTGGGCTGGAGAACCATATCTTGATTATGTTGTAAGATATTTCTCTTCTGACCCAGAAGTACAAGTACAATCATTCAATGCTGGAGACCTAGACATAACTGGAATACCAAGTAACCACTGGCAAGACTTCCAAACTAGAGAAGATGAAGGAAAATTAGATATAATAAAATCCGCAGAACTTTCAACGTTTTGGATTAATCTAGATAATACTGATCCTAGGTTCAAGAATACGAAGATTAGGCAGGCAATGGCAACTGCTCTTAACAGAAAAAAAGTTGTACAAGATGTATTCAAAGGAAGATATATTCCTGCTAAAGGACCACTACCACCAAGTATGAAATATTACCCAGAAGAAGTACACAATAACTATGAATTTAGTTATGATCCGGAGAAGGCTAGAGAACTATTAGATGAAGCTGGTGCTGTAGATGAAGATGGAGACGGAATTAGAGAATATAATGGACACGAAATGAGTTTTGAGCTTAGTGGGTATACGTCTAGTACTTGGAAGAGTGCTGCTCAAACTTTCCAAGCAAATCTAGAAGAAGTTGGTATTGAGATGACTTATGAGCAGTATGACTTCGCAACGATACTGCAGATGACTAAACCTGGTGAAAAAGGTGATTTCGAGGCTGTTACGCTTGGTTGGATTGCTGACTATCCTGATCCGCTGAATTTCCATGAGCTCTGGGACGGGGACATGATCCCTTCACCGAACAGATGTGGATATGATAATGAACAGGTCAATGAGTGGATAGATCAGCTTAGATCATCCACTGATCCAGATGAAAGAGCTGAACTAACTAAAAAGATTGAAGAAAAGCTTTCAGCAGAACATCCACACATTTGGTTCTTCCACTCTGTTGCATATATGGGTAAGTATCCTGAAGTACATAACGTAGAAATGGGAGCTATGGGATTCTTCCAAGAAAAACTAGTAGGAGCCTGGATAGAGTAGTAAAGAACTAATTTATTAATTTATTTCTCTCTTTTAATTTTTTATCTTATAATAATATTTTAAATCATGTAATTAATATTAATGAATCGGCACATGGATTATGAAAAAATGACAGATAATAATTAAGATCAAAAAAGATTCATTGAAAATAATTAATTCAGGTGATTAATGGATGGCAAGTAAAGAATATGTGATGAAGAGAATTGCGATAGGATTTGTAGTATTAATCGGTGTCTACACTATAGGTTTCACATTAACATTTATGGCTCCTGGAAACCCTGCACAAGTAGCCCTAGGTCAAAAAGCTAACCCGGAAGCTGTTGAAAGAATGGAGGCCCAGTGGGGATTAGACAAACCTGTGCATATACAATACCAAAATTATCTAACTAATTTCATAAAAGGTGAATGGGGTGAATCCTTCAGATATCGAGGAGAAACAGTTAAAGATCTTTTGGTTGCGAGGTATCCGAAGACGATTTATTATGGAGTTTGGTCACTATTATTCGCCATAGGAGTTTCAATTCCGCTCGGACTATTAGCGGCATACAAGCAAAATACGTGGATTGACAATATTGCAGTATTAGTCTCGCAAATAGGGATTTCGCTGCCTAATTTTTGGTTGGGAATGCTTTTGATAGCTTTAATGGCTGTTCAACTTGACTTAATAAGTGTTGTACCTGGCGTTCCGATCTCGGAATTGTGGTCTTTCCCAGGATTTTTCACACATGTGACGGATTACATAGCGGTTATATTAACGTTAGGGACAGCTTTAATGGCTAGGAACACCAGAATGACAAGATCAAGTACCTTAGATGTCATTAGAGAGGATTATATCACAATGGCCCGGGCTAAAGGGTTGAAGGAAAGAACCGTAATCGTAAAACATGCATTAAGAAACTCTTTGATACCTGTTATAACCGCAATTGGATTTAATTTGCTTCTTTTATTTGGTGGAGCAGTTGTAACGGAATCAGTATTCGGTTTAAACGGAATAGGTAGGCTCTACGTGAATTCAATTTCAAGAAGAGATTATCCGGTTATAATAGCGTTGTTATTAACCTATACTTTTGGAGTAGTATTAATAAATCTAACCATAGATTTAATGTATTCAGTGATCGACCCAAGGGTAGATTTACAATGAGGTGAATAATATGGGTAAGTACAAGAAGCTTAGTAAGGAAGAGTTTGAAGAATATAATGAATGGAGATCTCAACAAAAAAAGAAAATATTTGCAGTCTTTTTAGCTGGAATAGCATCTCTAGTGCTTATTAAGCATTTCTTCTTAACAAGAGAAGCTATTCAATCTATTGGACTACGATATGTAGGTTTAGCTGCTTATCTAGGAGCTTGGTATCTTTTCCTACAGAAAATGTACGATTGGTATGCAAAAGTTGAGTATAAATATAAGGCAAATCCAATAAGAAGGTTTTTCCATAGATTCTATAAGAACAAATTAGCTGTATTTGGCTCTTTCGTAGCTTTAACCATAATATTGATGGCGATCTTCGCTCCATTGATCGCAACGTATGATGTAACGAATTTCCAAGCTGCCTGGACAAAGTTCTCTTTATTACCACCAACTAAAGGACACCTATTTGGAGCTACAAACAGTGGAGCTGATTTATTCTCCTTAGTGGTCTTTGGTTCAAGAATAGCCCTAGCATATGGAGTAGGAGTCACTCTTATAGTAGCACTGATAGGTATAATATTTGGAGGTATAGCCGGTTACTTTGGAGGCTGGGTAGACAGAATATTCCAATACATAAATGATGTGATTATGAGTTTCCCATTCCTAGTGCTTATACTAGCTTTAATTGGAGCACTAAGAGCGAATCCATCATTAAATCAATTCATTTCAAGGATTGGAAGTTTCATTGGAGTACAGGGTAAACTTTTCATATCATTCATAGCTCTGTGTATCTTTGGTTGGACAGGAATATACCGTCTGGTAAGAGGACAGGTTTTCAGTATAAGAGAGAAGGAATACATTGATGCTGCAAAATCGTTAGGAGCTTCAAGTAGAACTATAATATATAAACACATATTAAGAAATGCAATGGCTCCGGTAATAGTTCAGTCATCACTTTCTGTTGGAGGGTATATGATTACTGCAGCTTCATTAACTTATTTAGGGTTTGGAGCGAGTATTACAACTCCTTCATGGGGTAGACTACTTCAACAGGGAAATGCATATGTAACTCAGATAAGATATTTCCATCTGACATTCTTCCCAGGGTTAATCTTATTCATGACAGTATTAGCGTTTACTACGTTGGGAGATGGATTAAGAGATGCTATAGACCCAAGGATGAGAGAATAAAGGTGTAAAAATGAGTGAGAATAAAAAATTACTCTTAGAGGTAGAGGATTTAGTAACTAACTTCCATACAGAAGATGGTCTAGTCTATGCGTTAGAAGATGTTAACTTTTCAATGAATAGAGGTGAAGTATACTCATTGGTCGGAGAGACCGGTTGTGGCAAAAGCGTGACAACAAAATCCATACTTGGACTTCTAGAGAGAGCTGGAAATGTGGAAAATGGAAGTGCTAAGTTTCACTCTCCTAAAGTAGGTGAACTGGTTGGAGAGGGATCAGAGTATGTTGATCTCCTTTCAATCTCTGATGGCCAGATGAGGAATATAAGAGGCGAAGAAATAACTTTAATTACACAAGACCCAACAACTTCACTTAACCCAGTATATACAGTGAAAAACCAGCTTCTTGAAATGATTAAGCTTCATAAGGATGTTGATGATGAAGAGGCTACTGAATACGCTAAGAATTTACTGGAAGAAGTGAACTTAGTTCCACCGGAAGATATTCTTGAAAAATATCCTTTCCAGCTTTCAGGAGGTCAGAAGCAGAGAATAGTAATTGCTATGGCGCTTTCAACTGATCCGAGTTTAATTATATCAGATGAACCAACAACGGCATTAGATGTAACAATTGAAGCTAAAGTATTAGAAATGATAAGAGACCTCATGGATGAGCATAATTCTTCCATGCTGTTAATTACACATAATCTGGGTGTAGTTGCCCAAGTTAGCGATACAATCGGGATAATGTATGCAGGAAGAGTGGTTGAAGAGTCAACGGCTCAAAATATTTTCCATGAACCCCTGCATCCATACACTTTGGGTCTACTTGAAGCAGTTCCGAATATCGAAGTTAAGAAAGAAAAATTAGACTTTGTAGATGGATCGGTTCCAGATCTCTATAATCCACCCTCAGGTTGCCGATTCCACCCAAGATGTCCTTATGCAACTTCAAAGTGTAAAGAGGAAATGCCACCTTATGAAGAAGTTGAAACAGGTCATAAAGTTGCATGTTATCACTACGATGAAGTAATCGAGGAAAGAAAAGAAGCGGAGGGAATATAATGTCAATATCCTCAGAAAAGAAAGATGATGTGATTGAATCTGCTGAGAAAATGAGTGATGAATTGAATTTAAAGGTAGAAGGGATGGAGAAGTATTTTGAACAATCCTCTGGGTTTTTAGGTAGAAAAACTGATTACGTCAAGGCAGTAGATGATGTAAGCTTTAAGTTAAAAAAGGACGAGACCCTTGGAGTTGTTGGTGAGTCCGGGTGTGGAAAAACCACGCTTGGTAAAACTGTAATGAGAATTTTAGACCCAACCGGTGGAGATGCCTACCTTAGAACTGATGAAGGAGTAATAAATATCGCCAAAGCTACTGGTTCTGAAATGAAGAAGGTAAGGGAAAATATACAAATGGTCTTTCAAGATCCTCAATCTTCTTTAAATCCTCGTTTACCTATTAAAGAGATAGTGGGAGAAGCCTATGATATTCTAGGTCTTGTAGACTCTGTAGATGAAAGAAATAGGAAAGTCCTTGATTTACTAGAACAAGTCGGGTTAAAACCAGAGCATATGGAGAGGTACCCTCATGAATTCTCTGGAGGTCAAAAGCAAAGGATCGGTGTTGCTAGAGCATTGGCAGTTAATCCTCAAATAATGGTTTTAGATGAACCCACATCGGCCTTAGATGTTTCAGTACAAGCTCAGGTTCTTAATCTATTAAATAAATTGAAGAAGCAGATGCAGATGTCATATATCTTTATATCTCATGATCTTGGAGTAGTTTACCATATGTCTGATAGGATCATGGTAATGTATCTGGGCAAGGTAGCTGAGTACGGTGATGCGGATAAAATCTTTAATAATCCGAAGCATCCATATACGAAAGCACTTCTCTCTGCTTTACCCGTACCTGATCCTGAATATGAAACAGATAGGATACTTCTAGAAGGGAATGTGCCTAATCCTGTAGATCCACCGTCTGGTTGTAGATTTAGAACCAGATGCTATAATAAAAAGCATCCGGAGCAATGTGAAGAGATTATACCCGAGCTGAAGAAGATCGAAGAGAATCATTGGGTGGCTTGTCATAACTATTAGGTGATAATTTATGGGAATGAGAAAAGCAGCGGTACTTTACATAATAGGTTTGATTGTAGTATCTGGAGCTTTTTATTATAGTCTTCCTCCAGAACAAGAAGCTTTTAAGGACCAAAACTGGGAAAATTCAAAAACTCAACTAAAAACAATTACCTCAAGAGGAATATTAGATACCTATGAAGTGGATAATGATACAAAAGGGGTTTTATATGATTCGAATACTATTAGACCTTCACCTCAAAAGGTAACCTCGGAAAAGAGATATCGAGAAATTATTGATTCGTTTAGGGAGGGAGCTGTTGAGGATTCTCCAAGAGTCGATGCTTATTTCGATGAATTAGGTGAGCATCAACTTGAAACCAATACTTCTTACTTAGTAGCCTTCGTAACTGAAAAAAATGTTCTTGAAACTGTCGAGGAAAGGAAAAAGATAGCTGGTGGTACAAAGCCTATAGTGACTGACTCAAAGGAAAGAAGAGTAGAATTTAAGGTTTTAATGGTTAAGGATCCTGGTGGGAACTGGGAACTAGGCGCCATTGCAAGGAGAGTTGAGGAAGAAAGTGGTGAATGGAGAATTCCTCCAAGAGTACTAGATAGCCTTGTTGAGGGATGATATGAGAATCTACTTTAGTCATCCCTCTATTACTCATCATAAAACTACAGAAAAAAAATGTATAAAGCTAATTAAGAAAAAATTTGGAGAAAATATTGAAGTTATAAATCCTGCTGATTTCAGTTTATCAGAAAGTTCTAAAGAAAATGTTAAGAAAGCTGATGTTGTCGTAGGATTAGCTCTAAAAAGCAAACTTGCTTTTCTGGTTTGGAATGAGTTAGAATTTGGTGAAAAAAATAATTTAAAAATATATACTCTAAATGCCGCTAATAAAAACCAGATCAGTAATTTCTATAAAGGAATTCCAGAAGATTTTGAAAAATTGGATAGGAAAGCTTCAAAAAGCTTTATTAGAGGATTACAAAAAGATTCGATGAGTATAAGCTCGTTTCTGTTTGGTAAGAGCAGTAGGTTTTAATATCACTTATTCTTTTGTTTTGATACCCACTTATTTTTTCCTTCCCATAGCTTGACCTCTTCTAAAGCTACTTTTTCTTTGCTGAATCTGTGATCTAGTTTTTCGTATATCCATTTAACTAGATTTTCGGCTGTTGGATTTTCCATGATTTGGTCAAGGTTTTGATGATCTATTTTTTTGAGGATTTCTTCTTCTACGATTTCTTTTACCTTTCCAAAATCCATTATCATGTCTTTTTTGGTTTTTTCACCGCTTATAATAATTTTTAGTTCGTATGTATGGCCATGTATTCTCCCACATTTCTCCATACCTTCTATTGAGTGGGCAGCATCGAAGTGAAATTTTCTTCCAACTTTCATGTTATCGGTTTCATTTTAGTTCCGAGTCATAAGTAATTTTTGTGATTCAAACGGTTTTTAAATAATGAGTCGGATATTCAATAGTGATAATATGGATGCAATTAAATGTATTAAAACAAGGCGAACTATTCGAAAGTTTAAAGATGAAAAAGTTCTGGAGAAGGATCTTAAGGAGATGGTTGATTGTGGGAGGCTAGCTCCAACTGCGAATAATGTTCAACCCTGGGAATTCATAGCTGTCCAAGATGATGAAAAACTTGAAGCAATTGGTGAGGCCTGTGATTACGGTGGTTTCATTAAGGAAGCTGGTGCTTGTATTTTAGTTGCTGGTGATCCTGAGAGCGGTCACTTAGTTGAAGATGGTTCTGCTGCAACTGAGAATGTTTTATTAGCTGCGAATGCTTTAGGATACGCTGGTGGCTGGGTAGCTGGCTGGAATAAGGATTACGCTGATGAGATCTTCGATATAGTAGGTGCAGAAGGTCTAGATTTGGTTTCTGTTTTGGCTATTGGAGTACCTGATGAAAGTCCTTCTCCAGATAAAAGAAGTCTTGATGATGTTTTTCATTTAAATGAGTATAGTGAATAAAATTCACTTTCCCGGGTTTTTGTTGAAATTACTAGTTTTTTTCATTTTTTGTTTCTAATATTTAATGAAAATACCTCGTTTTCGACATATGTTTAGTAATTCAAACATCCTACTAACTATTTTCCACATAAACTTGGTAAACATAAACTATAAAAGTTTACTAACCAAATTACTCAACACTTTAGGGATAATATGCCTAATTATGATACTAAAATGAGTCAAAAAATGGAGAAAACAATTAGAGAAGTAAAAGAACACGCAGCCAAAATAATTACAGAACAAGAGAAAATCAAAGAAAAAGCAATTAACGAAGCAGACAAACGAACAAAAAAAGATCAACTATTATATATAAGCAAAGTCAGATCCAGGATCGCAGATCACACAAAAAACACCGAAGATCATGAAATAAAACACGAAGATCACACGCTATTAGACGAAGCAAAAAATTACCTAGAAGAAAAAGAATTAGTAAGCATGGAAAGAAAAGTTGGCGAAGGCGTCGGAGCAAGAAAATGTAAGCTACTAATCACAGAACCATATTCACACACAGCCTATGCATGGGCCAAAATGTTGAAACCTGCCGACAATGATAAAGAACCAGATTTTATAACACTGATGGTACCTGAAAGCTTTGAAAAAAAGGTATTAGTAGATACCTTCTCTGGAGTAACCATAGCATTAGGATCTGATTACATAGGAGAAGCAAAAAAATCATTTCTACGACAATGGATGCGAGATATCAAAGATAAAGATATGGGACTAGGACTACATGCCGGAAGCAAAATCATTAACATAAACAAAAACGGTGAGAACAAAAAGATAGGACAAATATTCATGGGGCTCAGCGCAACCGGCAAATCAACACTAACAGGACACGGATTAGGACTAGAAGGAAACGAATCAGCTAAATTAGTTCAGGACGATGTGGGTGCACTACTAAACAACGGAGAATTCATAGGGACTGAAGGAAAAGGCTTATTTGTTAAAACAGAAGATCTAAAGAAGGAAGAACAGCCAGAAATATACAAAGCAGTAACGAATCAAAAAGCAATTTTAGAAAATGTATGGGCCAATAACAATAGAATAGATTTCTTTAATGACTTCTTAACATCAAACGGACGATCAGTAATTCAAAGATCAGATATGGATGTAACTGAGAATATAAACCTTGACGAAGTTGATCAATTATTCTTCTTAACCAGAAACGGTTTAATACCAGCACTTTCTAAGCTATCAGAAGAACACGCTGCAGCTTTCTTTATGCTAGGAGAATCAATACAAACTTCAGCAGGAGATCCCTCAAAAGCAGGACAAGCAATAAGAGTAGTAGGGACAAATCCCTTCATAACTGGTTCAAAAGGAGAGGAAGGTAACGTATTCTATGAGATACTTAATAAGAATTCAGAAATAGAAACTTTCCTACTGAACACAGGGCATGTCGGAAAAAAAGGAACACAAGATATGAAGAACATAAAACTGTCGGATACAATCAAAATACTGAAAAATCTGATTAAAAATGATATAGAATACGAAAAAGACGATCAATGGGGATATAGAATACCGAAGCAAATTCCTAACGTGAATAGAAAACTATTCCACCCTGAAATCTTCTATGAACAAGATTACAACCAAGAAGTCGAAAAGCTAAGAAAGGATAGATTAGAACATTTAAGGAAATTTCCAAAACTAAAAGACAAAATAATGGAATCCCTAAAATAAATAGTTGATTTTTTATTCAACATCTCTCTTTCTACTTAATTATATTCAAGACTATAGGATATCCTTAATTGTTTCTTCTAGAACGGTCTCATTAGAGTCAATATCGATTATCCTTATCCATTTCTTTTTAAGATCGATAAGGGCGACAGTTTTAGTACCCGACAAGTAGCCAGAAGACTCACCCGGATTAAGAACTATTGAACCATTATTCTTCTTATCAATCATTGGTTGATGGGTATGCCCTCTTAGAACTAAATCATAATTTCCAGATAGTGCCAATGAATTAACTATAGATTCATTCTCTCCATGTAAAACAAATAAATGAAGTTCTTTTCCGTTGAACCTTATTTCTTCTTCAAAGTAATCTCCTTCAATATTCAAATTATCTTTTAATCCACTTATTTCTCCATCATTATTACCTAAAATACATTTCATCCTACATTTAAGGTTGGAAAATGGTTTTTTAACGAAAGGAGATATAAGATCTCCAGTATGAATGACAAAATCAGTACTTTTATCATTAAATAACCTAGCACTTTTTCTAATAGCCGGTAAGTTATCATGCGAATCTCCAATCACTCCAATTCTCATAATTATTCACCTCTTACATGGATAATTAGAGATCTACTCCTAGGCTTAACATCCAGTTCAATAAAAACCATTTGTTGCCAAGTACCAAGTCTTACATTTCCGCTTTCGATTGGCGCTGTAATTGAAGGTCCTAAGATAGAGGCTCTAAGATGTGAATGTGCATTATTATCAATTTTATCATGTTTATAATTGTTTTTATCTGGTATAATTTCTTTTAAAGTATTTTTGAAATCTTTAACAAGTCTTTCCTCGTATTCTATTGTGGTTAAAGCTCCAGTAGCCCCAGGATTGAAGACAGTAACAGAACCGTTTTCTATACCAGTTCCCTCGATGAACTCTTCAATCTTCTCCGTAATATTTACAACATCAATCTCTCCTTTGGTTTCTAACTCTATTCTACCTTTTTCTAACATAGAAATCATCCTCTATCCTGTTTGTTAACATTTTTACGAATGGTTTTTAGTAGGGAAGTTTTTTGGAAAGGTTTAACTATATAGTCATCCGCCCCAACCTCTAAAGATTTTTTTAGAGTCTTATCCTCCTTTAAACCACTGCAAATAATAACAATTTTATCTTTATCACTACTTTTAATCTCTTCAGTTATTTTAATTCCATCTTCTCCTGGTAAATTAATATCGAGCAAAATTATATCAGGATCAAGTGAATTATACTTCTCATAAAACTCTGAGGAAGAATCAGCTTCCCCAACCAACTCTAGATTTTTATCTTCTTTAAGAAAATAAGACAAAAGATCTCTCATATACTCTTCATCTTCGACAATTAAAACTCTTGAAATCTCCCTCTGATCTTCTAATTCATCTTCTCCCTTAAAAGCAAATTCGGAGATCTCCATAACCTTCTTTTTCTCATTTCTCATTTGTGATTTTGTAACATAATCCTCCGAGCCATGCTTTATTGCATCCACGGCAATTTTCTCATCTCCTTGAGAAGTCAACATTACCACTGGAATTTCGTAACTAGATTTAATCTCTTTCAGCAATTCAAGTCCACTAATATCGGGAAGATCATAATCGAGAAGAATTAGATCAATAGTTTTCTCTTCGAGTATCTTCATACCTTCCTTTCCCGAAGCTCTAACATGAAAGGAAAAATTGACGGGAGCCCTTTTTTTAAATAACCTGTGAACGATTCTTTGATGATCGACATTATCTTCTATATAAAGTAAGTCCAGTTTTTCATTGTTATTATCAGGCATAGCAACTAATCATATAAATCATCATTTTTTAGTCTTTAGTTTATCGATTAATTTTTCACCGAGCTTTCTCTGATCAGTTATGTCCATGGCAGAATAAATGATGCATTCAACATCGGAACCATTATAGATAGGTC
The DNA here is from genome assembly GCA_964436705.1 of uncultured Thermococci archaeon. GTDB lineage: Archaea > Methanobacteriota_B > Thermococci > Thermococcales > CAYNOZ01 > CAYNOZ01. The sequence continues at coordinate 22,924 of CAYTEI010000012.1, read as the reverse complement.
TTCTTAAAGTTCTTAAAAATCTTTTATCCCCATCGCTCTTGGTCCAAACCTCATTGAAAACCTTTTTACCTTTGAAACTTTCTTTATTTCTTTCAATGAATCTATCCAAATTAGAAACAGAATCAGAAATTTCATTCATAGAATTCTCCAGTATATCGTCTTTAGTAAGACCTCTAAAACTAGCAAACTCATCGTTAACAAGTTTAAATTCAGTAGGACTACTAAGACGGGCTACCTGAATAGGAATACTATCAATAAATTCAATCATCTCTTCATCTCTGGATTTTAGTTGACTTTCCAATTTTTTTCTCTCTGTAATATCTATAACTGTACCATATATCTCATTATTAGCTCTGAACTCATCAACCTTCAAAATTAGGTCTTCGTTATTTTTTCCGCAATTGAACTCATCCCTAATTACTGATTCAGACTCATGAGGGACTTTACCTATTAATTCAAAATAATTCTTTCCTATCAAATCTTCTTTGCACAAATTTAGGAAACCAGAAAATTTATTGTTAACATACTCTATTTCACCAGTAGGTCTCCTAGCATATAAACCGATTTTATCATCATCTGCAATTCTATCTTTAAATTCCTTAAACTTTTTACGCTTAGAAATATCTCGATTAACAGCTAAAATAGCCTTTCCACCTTCATATTGGATAAGAGAGGCGTTAACCTCAATTGGAATACTATTATTGTCTTTTCTATTAAGTGAAGATTCAAATAAAATAGTTTCCCCATTTTTAAGGTCCTCTAATCTATCATTAAAATTCTCTAAGTTGTCAGCTCCTCCCACCATTAAATCGGACAATAGATTCTGTCCAAGCAGTTCCTCTCTAGAATAACCAAGTTCTTCACAGGCAGTTTCGTTAACTTCTAATATCTCGCCCTCAGATCTCGTTATGAAAACAATATCCCCTAAATCATTAAAAAGCCTTTCAAACCTACTTTTAACTTTTTTTAAGTTTTTCTCTTTTTCTTTAATACTCGATATATCTTGATAAGTAACAATAATTCCAATAATCTTTTCATTAAACTCTAATGGAGTGGAAGAAATAGAAACAGGAATCAAACGTCCTTCTTTATTTTTTCTATATGTAGTAAAATTCTTAAAGCCATCAAAAGTCTTAGCATCCAAATTCTTTGCTTCCTCCATCTTATTAGAAGGAACAATCAAATCATTAATCTCCTCTCCATTAATACCGTCCAAACTAAAACCAAAAAGCCTTTCAAATTCCTCATTAACATCTTCAACTCTAAAATGTTTATTTAAATATACCATAGGCTCAGGATTACCCCTAAAAACCTTCTGATACTTCACATGAATCCTTTCTTTCTCAACAGATTCCCTAATAGCCTGCCTAAGAATAGCAAACTGACTCTCAGGGTCCTCGCCCTTTTTAATATATCTATCAGCACCAAGATTAAGAGCCTTTATAGCTACTTCTTCCCTACCTTTACCAGTGAAAATAATAAATGGAAGATCCCAATTTTCACGAATCCTCTTTAAAAGATCCAAACCATTCATACCTGGCATTTTATAGTCGGAAAGAACTAAATCAAAGTCATGATCACCTTCAAGTTTATTGAGAGCTTCTTCAGGATCTTTGACATCAGTTACTCTAATACTACCTCTTTCTAACCAGTTTTTAGTTATATCAAGAACTCCAGGATCATCATCTACATGAAGTACACTGATCTCCATTAGAACTCCCTCAAAAAATATTTAATATTGAGTAACAAATACTGATATTCTACTAAATATAATACCGTATATTATAAAAATTTTATTATTAAAACAATCTTTGTGCACCTACATAAACAAAAACATAACCATTTAAGAATCAAAAATTTCAATAAGTATAAATTTTAGTGGCGCCAGGGCTGGGATTTGAACCCAGGCGGGGCGCAATGCCCCACGGGCTCTCCAGGCCCGCGCCGTACCTGGCTAGACTACCCTGGCAATATGAAATAGTTTAGGATAGGAAGGTCCTGGAAATAAAAATCCTGAAATAAATTAGGAAAGTAATTCAATTTCTATATTTACGTCCTCGGGCATACTGATTCTCATTACTTGTCTCATTGTTCTTTCATCTGCTTCTAATTCTATCAGCCTTTTATGTACTCTGAGTTCCCAGTTGTCGAAGGTTGCAGTTCCTTCGCCATCAGGAGATTTTCTAGTGGTTATTTCTAATGTATTTGTTGGTAGAGGAATTGGGCCTGAGAAACTAACACCGGTCCTCAGGGCGATTTTTTTAATCTCTCCCGCTACGTCATCGAGATCATGAGGATCGGTTCCGGTTAAACGAATCTTCGCTTTCTGCATTTCTGAAACCCCTATATAATATTAAAAATATATTGGGAGAGTTATTCGTCTCCCGAATCTCCTCTGTTCACAGATATGCATTTTCCTGCGGCAACAGTTTGTCCCATGTCTCTAATTGCGAATTGCCCCATTTCTGGTATTTCATCTGCTTGCTCTAAGACCATAGGTCTAGTTGGTCTTATTTTTACGATTCCGGCTTGCCCTGTTTCGAGTATGTCTGGGTTTTCTTCTTCAACTTTACCTGATTTTGGATTAAGTTTGGCTACTAGATCCTCGAAGGTACAAGCGACTTGAGCAGTGTGGGCGTGGAATACTGGGGTGTATCCGGCAGTTATTGCGCTTGGATGTTGCATTACGAATATTTGAGCTTTAAATGTGTCATTTGGTTTGATTACGTCGGATGGGTCTTTTGGATGTGAAGCTACGTCTCCTCTACTTATATCGTCTTTTCCTATTCCTCTTACGTTGAATCCTACGTTATCTCCAGGTTCAGCTTTCTCAAGTTGTTCATGATGCATTTCTATGTTTTTGACTTCTCCTTGTATAGCGTCACCGTAGACTGTACTTGCTGGTTCGAATTTTACTTTATCTCCCTTCTCCATAATTCCTGTTTCTACTCTTCCTACTGGTACGGTTCCAACTCCTTTAATGGTGTATATGTCTTCAACTGGCAGTCTGAGTGGTTTGTCAACTGGTTTTGGTGGTTCTTCTAGATCGTCGAGCATTTTTAGAACGGTTGGTCCGGTATACCAGTCCATTTCTTCTGATTGTTCTGCAACGTTGTCCCCTTCCCAAGCTGAAGCCGGTATGATCTTTACGTCGCTAGGATCGTATCCAACCATCTTGAGTAGGTCGTTGATTTCGTCTTTTCTTTGTTTGAATTTTTCTTGGTCGTAGTCTACCATATCCATTTTGTTAATGGTGACAATTAGTCTTTTAATTCCGAGTGTTTTTGCTAAGAATAGGTGTTCTTTTGTTTGAGGCATTACACCGTCTGTTGCGTCTACAACAAGTACTCCAGCATCTGCTTGACTTGTTCCGGTAATCATGTTCTTAACGAAGTCCTTATGACCTGGAGCGTCAATTATTGTTATATATCTGCTATCTGTTTCGAATTTTTTATGAGCAACATCAATAGTTAATCCTCTTTCTCTCTCTTCTGATACCGAATCCATTACCCAAGCGAATTTGAAAGTTTTCCCTTTATCCCCTTGTTCCTCGAATTCGTCAATCATTTCTTTTCTAATTGTTCCCGTATCAAATAGTAGTCTTCCTATAGTTGTGGACTTACCGTGGTCCACATGTCCTATGAACACTACATTCAAATGAGTCTTATCATCAGCCATATAAAATCCTCCTCTATCTTTTTATCTAATAATCTTTTTTAAGCTTTTCTAATCTTCAGATCAAGTTTTTTATTTATAATACCTTGAAGACTTTTTCAATCCATGAAATCTTTCATGGTAGGTCTTTCAGGCTTCATACCTTTCCTTTTCCTAATTTCGGTTATGATCTCGTCCTCTAGATTGGTAGGAATCTCTTCGAATCCTGCTTGTTCCGTACTCCATAAGGCTTTCCCTTCGGTAGCTGATCTTATATCTCCAGCGAACCCAAAGGTTTCTGCGACAGGAGCTTGTGCCTGTATGGTTACCATCTCGTCTTCTTGGTCCATACTTTCGATTTCCCCTCTTCGAGATTGTATGTCTCTAGTTACGGCCCCCATATAAGTATTTGGCACTTCAATATAAACACTTTGCATTGGTTCGTATATCGAGATGTTACCTTCAAGCATTCCCGAATAAATTGCGTTTCTTGAAGCTGGTATTATTTGTGCTGGCCCTCTGTGTATTGCGTCCTCGTGTAATTTGGCATCAAGTATTTTAACTTTACTTTTTATTACTGGTTCATTTGCTAGTGGCCCTTCGTCTGTAACTTCTTCAAAGGCTTGGTAGATTAAGTCTTTTATTTCATCTAGGTACTGAACTCCTCTTGTTGAATCAATAAACAGGTTATTTCCGTTAACGTACTCCACGTTTTTAGCTTCATCTTTATTCATTCCAAGGTCTCTTAGTTTTTCAGTTGCGTCATTTCCTTTTATCTTCCCTTGATCAAGTTCTCCAGTTTTGAGAGCTTGATATACTTCTTCCTCTTCTAGCGGTTCGACTTTAAAGTAGAGTTTGTTATGGTTATTTGGTGAGCGTCCTTCAAATTCACCAGACTCGTTGTTAACTGCTTCTCTATAAACAACTATAGGTTCTGATGTTTCTATGTCTACTCCTTTGTCTTCTCGAATTCTTCTTGCCACGACTTGTAGATGGAGTTCACCCATACCTGAGAGTAAGTGTTCACCAGTTTCTTCGTTAATTTCTACGTTTAGTGTAGGGTCTTCTTTAGCCATTTCTCTTAGCACTTCAATAAGTTTTGGTAGATCATCAACATCTTTTGCTTCTACTGCAACGGTGACAACTGGTTCTGATGTGTATTTTATACTTTCAAATGGTTTTATACCTTCTCCATTGGTATCACATATGGTCTCCCCCGAGATTGCTTCCTTTAATCCAGTAACTGCTACTATATTACCGGCGGGTACTTCATCAACATTAACTCTTTGAGGACCCATATAGATACTTACTTGCTGTGTTCTCCTTTCAACCTTCGCTCCAACGATATTAACATCTTGACTGGCTTCTAGCCTTCCGGAAAAAACTCTTCCAGTTGCAACTTCCCCTGCGTGTTCATCCATAATGATCTTGGTCACGATCATTCCTAGTCTCCCGTCTTCATCGGTTTCCATCATTGCTTTTCCAATATCGCTGTTGATATCTCCTTTCCAGATTTTAGGTATTCTGTATTTCTGTGCTTCTATTGGGTTGGGTAAATGTTTTATTACCATATTTAAAGTTACTTTGTGTAGTGGAGATTTTTCTGCGAGAGTATCTTGCTCCTCTTCGGTTACCATGTTAATTATATCGGCAAACGTGATCCCTGTTTTGTCCATATAAGGTAGGCTGATCGCCCAATTATAAAGAGCGGACCCAAAGGCTACTGAACCATCTTTAATCCCTACTTTCCAGTCCTCTTTATATTCTTCTGGTGCCATTGATTCTATCATTTCGTTTACTGCTCTAATACTTTTAGCAAATCTTTGTTGCATCTCGTCTGGTGTAAGTTTTAGCTCTTTAATAAGCCTGTCAACCTTATTTATGAAAAGGACTGGTTTAACGTTTTCTTGTATGGCCTGACGGACGACAGTTTCAGTTTGAGGCATCACGCCTTCAACAGCATCTACGACGATAACTGCTCCATCAATTGCTCTCATAGCTCTAGTTACGTCACCGCCGAAGTCAACGTGTCCGGGAGTGTCTATAAGGTTGATTAAGTGATCTTTATCTCTATAATCATGGATCATAGATACGTTAGCCGCATCGATCGTTATTCCTCTCTCTTGCTCTTGCTCATCGAAGTCTAGCCAAAGCTGTTCACCGGCTAATTCGTCAGAAATTAATCCAGCACCGGCAAGAAGGTTATCAGAAAGAGTTGTTTTCCCGTGATCGATATGTGCGGCAATGCCTATATTTCTAATATTTTCTCGCGTATGCATTAATTCATTGATTTTGTTCATTACTTTTTCACTGGGCATATAAATCACCTGGAAGATTGAGCTACTCTTTCGACATCTTCTTTCTTTTGAATAGCGTAACTGTTTCTATCTATTCTAGAAGCAGCCATTAGCTCCTCAGCTAATGCATCTGAAAGTGAAGTATCAGATTGAAAAGCTTGAACACTAGCCCCCATAACAATATTATTTAGGGCAAAATCTAATCTCCTACTCGGAGCAGAATCAACAGCCTCATGATACCTAACTGCTCCATAAACAACTTGGTTAGTCTCTTCACGAGGGCCGGAATTTTCCAAAGCTCTCACTAATATTTCAACAGGATTCTCGCCAGTTTTATCATTAATACTCTTAAAAGCTTTATCTACTACCTTGTAAGCGCTAGTCTTTTTTCCACTGAAGTTCTTTCTACGTCTCATGAACTTACCGCCAGCTTTTGTAGAGGCAGAACCTGATCTCATTAATTTATTCATTATTCTCTCAACTATATTCACATCTTCTTTTCCAAATCTTTTATTTCCATGTTGACCGTGAGTATGAGGAACTACTTTTGGAGAAAGCTTGATATATCCTTCAAGTCCAGGATCATTAATCTCGACTTCCTCTACTGACCATTCCCCAAAAATCTTAGGTTCTTCTATACTCTTGAACCTATTTAGATCTTTTTCTGTTACGTTAACCATATAATCTCACCTTCGATTGTATAATTGTTTATCTTCTTGGTTTTTCTTTATTCCCAGCGATTATCTCTTCAAGTGACACCTTATTAACTTTGATTACTTTATAACGTACTCCTGGTATATCTCCTTTTGCTTTTCCTTTAGCTCCGCCGATTCCTTCTATTAGTACTTCATCGTGTTCATCAATGTAGTCTATAGCTCCTTCCCCTGGAGTAAATGCAGTAAGTTGTACTCTGACACATTTTCTAAGTGCTGAGTTAGGTTGCTTGGCTTCTATTGCAACTTTTTCTAAAACTATTCCTCTACCTTGAGGAGATCCTCCGAGTGGATCTGATTTTACGTCTAAGTCTAATTCCCTTCTTTTGTAGCTGGGATCGCTCCAACGATACTTTTTACGCTCTTTTTTGAGCTTTCTTGCCGCAAACTCTCCATTAGCCATATTTTTACCTCATTCTGAATAATTCCTATGATATACTAAATAATATTCACATCATCTATGTCATGGTGACGCTTTAATAGTCTTTTGACCACTCGAACATTTCTTCCTCCACGTCCAATTGCTCTTGGTCTCTGATTCGATGGTATTTTTATCATTGCAATGTTATCTTCATCTGTTTTTTTCGTTCGAACATTCTCTATTTTTACATCAACGCCTTCATAGATGTTTTTAACGAATCCTTCAATATCTTCTGAGAATTCAATAACATCAACCGATTTTCCAGTCGAATTCATAAATTTTTTGACGTTAGACCCGCCTTTACCGATTGCCTTACCCATATCATCACTTTTAACAACGAATACAAGTTCACCTTCATCGTCTGGTATAAGGCAATCCATAGGCATAGCGCCGGTAATATTCTCAAATAATCCAACGTATCTAACTTGTTCAGTTCCTAGTTTTAAACTCATTCAGTTCCACCTTCCCCGAAACTAACTATATTAGAATCACCAGCTTCTCTGATCATTATTGTAGAAATAGAGAAGGGTTTGCCACAGTTTTCTCCTAGTTCAACATTTGTACCTTCATATTTATACGTAGGAGTATTTGAAGAATTGGCTTTATCCATAACTTCTTTATAAATGTCATCAGGACAATTGTCAGCCATGATAACCATTTTGGCCTTATCGTTCTCTAGTCCCTTTAATGTTCTATCAGTTCCAAATATAACGTCACCAGTTTCTATGGATCTTCTAAGTTCTCTTATAAAATCCATCTATTCACCTCCTTGTCTTTTCATTTTAAGATCAACGGTTCCCGTTCCAACTGGAACAGGTTGACCCACTAAAACATTCTCAACTACTCCGTTCAATTCATCTACTTCACCTTTTTTCGCTGCTTTCAAAAGGTTTTTGGTAGTCTCTTCGAAGGATGCCCTTGCCAATACACTTTGCTTCTCTCCAGCAATTCCATGTCTTCCAATTTGTTTTAGTTCGCCTTTGTGGGTCATAAGATCTGCAACAAGCATTATATGTCTCATATCTACTTCAAGTCCCTGATCTTCCATTGTTTCAACTATTTCGCTCATAATTGTATTCCTCACTGCTTCTATTCCAAGTACTTTCTGTATTTCCCATAGGTCATTAGTTATTGTTCTACTATTATCGACCTCAGGGATCTTTAGGACTTGTTTAAGATTTGAACCTTCGGTACGGATGACATATTCATTTCCTTCTTTTCTAACTAGAGTTCTTTCAATACCACTAAGTCCTCTGATTCTTTTCTTCTTTGCTCTTTTCACTAATCTTCTAAGATTTTCAAGGGAACTTTTGTCATTAGGCTCCATAAGAACAGTGGTACCTTCTTCCCATATCTCTGCGTTCTTAATCTTGGATTTTAGTTTATCAACCACGTCCTTAGGTTCTAAATCTTTTTTTTCTAGTTCATAATCGTCTAATTCAACTTCATATTTGGTTTCTAACCTATCGAAAGTGGTACTTTCAGCTAAATCTTCTATTTTAGTTGCCTCAACATCTTTCGTTACTTCAAGTACCTTCTCTTTATCTTTTGCGTAATCCTCATTCAAATAAATCTGCATTGTAGGAGTTTTAATTGTTTTTCTAGCATCAACAATCTCAATAATTCTTGGCAATCCAAGAGTAACGTCAATTTCAGCTACACCAGCGAAGTGGAAAGTATTAAGAGTCATTTGAGTACCTGGTTCACCTATAGACTGAGCAGTGACGATACCAACAGGTTCACCTATTGCAACTCTATTCTCTTTGAACCTATTACTGGCTTTTTCAATTATTTTATCTAATTCATTTTTTTCTAAGCCATATTTCTTTTCAGCTTCCTTTACCTCATTAAAGAGATCTTCTTGCATTGATTCTGGTAAATTGGTATTTTGAATTTGAGATTTTATTTTATCTTCATCCATTATTTCACCTCTTGATCCTCGCTTTCTTCTCTCCTACTCTCTATTAGCACTGACTCAACTATATCTTTTGAATCTATAGGTTTACCCGCTCTACTTTTTGTTGGGTCTGTTCCATCTTCCCCAAACTCCATCTGGATTGCAGTTCCAGATGAATCTCTTACGTTCCTATCATCATCAATTTTAAGATCTTGTAGAGCGTTTATGAGTCTTCTTTGTAGGTATCCACTTTCTGAAGTTCTAACTGCTGTGTCAACTAGACCTTCTCTTCCTCCCATTGAGTGATAGAAGAATTCTTCTGGATCAAGTCCTCTTTTATAAGAACTTCTTACAAATCCTTTAGCTTTGGCACTTAGGTCATGTTTTTTGAAATGTGAAAGAACTCTTTTGTTGTAACCTCGTTCTGGTCTTCCTCCTCTGATCGATTGTTGTCCTAGGGATGCTGCCATTTGTGTTATGTTTAGTAAGCTTCCTCTTGCACCTGTTCTTGCCATTATCACGGCATGATTTTCTAGTCCGAGATATTCTTCTGCGATCTTTCCGGAATTGTCTCTAGCTTCTGAAAGTTCTTTCATTATTTCGGCTTCTAAGGTTTCTTTTTCTGTTTTTCCTGGTAAGGTCTGTATCTCTCCTCTTTCATAAGATTTGATTAGTTTGTTTACTTTTTCCTCTTTGTTATCTAGTACTTCTTTTATTCTTTTTTGTCCTTCTTTTGGTAAGTCTTCTTCTTTTATTCCTGTAGTAAAACCTCTGTGCGTAATAGTCCATATTGCCATTTTTGTTATTTGGTTAAGGAATTCTGCTGCTCTTTCTTTTCCATAGTTCCTAATTATTTTTGCTAGAACTGATCCTGATTCAAATGCTCCGAAGGCTGCTTCGTCCATTACTCCTGTTATCATTTTTCCTTCTCTTATGTATATGAATGAATCGTCAGGACATTTTTCTTTAATTTCTTCAGGGTCAGGGTTTAAGGATTCTTCTAGTAGTTTTTCTGGTCCGCATACGTCACAATTGGAACATGTGCTGGTTCTTCCATGGTAATCCAAATCATCTGGGTATAATTTAGATATTAGATCTTTTCCGCTGTATTTTCCGTCTTCATTTGGCTCTGGAAGTGTTGGTTCAAGTCCTGAGAAGTAAAGCATTTGTTCTGCTTCTCTTTTGGTGAATTCTCTCTTACTTAACAGGTATGCTCCGGTTATATGATCTTGAATTCCTCCGATTATTGGTCCACCGAATCTTGGAGATAGAATGTTTTCTTGAACTTCTAAGAGCAATTGAGATTCAGCCCTTGCTTCTTCAGATTGTGGAACATGCATGTTCATCTCGTCCCCATCGAAGTCAGCGTTATAAGGCGGACATACAGTTAGATTTAATCTAAAGGTTCTGTAAGGCATAACTTTGACTCTATGAGCCATTATACTCATTTTATGGAGTGATGGCTGACGGTTGAATAATACTATGTCTCCATCTCTCAGGTGTCTTTCAACTTTGTATCCGGCTTCAATTTCCTCGGCAATTTTTTCCTTATTCTTTTCAGTAATCTTTTTTCTTCTGCCATTTGGCATAACAACATAGTTGGCTCCGGGATGATCTTCCGGACCATTCAGGATAGATTCTTTTAGTTTTTGAATGTTAAACTCCCTGACTGATTCTGGTATGGTTAATTCTTTCGATATTTCCTTTGGAACTCCGATTTCGTCCACGTCAATCATCGGATCAGGAGATATAACTGATCTTGAAGAGAAATCAACTCTTTTACCAGCTAAGTTCTTTCTAAATCTTCCTTCTTTACCTTGTAGTCTTTGTGAAAGGGTTTTGAGTGGTCTTCCAGATCGATGTTTTGCTGGCGGTATTCCAGCTGTTTGGTTATCAATTAGAGTTGTAATGTGGTACTGTAGGAGATCCCACATATCTTCTACTATAAGGTTAGGTGCTCCGGAATTCAGGTTCTTCTTGAATCTTTCATTGACCCTTATTATATCAACATATTTGTGTGTTAAGTCATCTTCTGATCTTACTCCGGTTTCCAGTGTTATAGAAGGTCTTGCAGTTACTGGGGGGACTGGTAAAACAGTTAAAACCATCCATTCCGGTCTTGAACTCTCTGAAAGGCCAAGGAGAGGGAAATCTTGTTCTTCTACCTTTTCAAATCTTTCCCTAATATCGCTTGGCTTAAGTTCAATAATTTTGTCTCCCCTTTCTTCTTCATAAGTAGAAGGCCTATCAAAATCAATTTCAAATTGTTCTGCTCCACAATGTGGACATTCTCCTTCTTTCCCCTCCCTTGCATCTTTATAAATAGTTTTTAAAAGGTCTTCTTCTTCATCAGGATCTGTTACTTGTTTTAATTCCTCTTTATACTCTTCTATCGTATCTTCTCTTAGTAAAACTCTTCCACAGTCCCTACAAGTCGATTGTATTATGTTTCTAATATCTTTTGAAAACCCTGTATGGAGTACGGGCCTTGCTAGCTCTATATGACCGAAATGACCTTGACATTGTCCTGATCTTTTTCCACAGCTTTCACACTGTATTCCAGGATCTATTACTCCAAGCCTAGGATCCATTAATCCGCCTTCCTCTGGATAGCCGTCTCTATCGTAAGTATCCGGTACAACAATTTCTGCATGAGACATTTCCCGAATACTTTCGGGTGAGAGTAAACCAAACTTAATATTATCAATTACTTTCATTAAACCATCTCCTCAATGTCCAATTCGGTTGAAATTCCAAGTGATTTTAATTCATCGAGCAGAATCTTGAACGCATATGAAAGCTCGATTTCAGATATTTGTTCTTCTTCTCCACAAACTGGACAGTATATTCGACCATTTCTCGCATCTTCAGTTGCAATTGATCCACAGCTCTCACAAGTATGGACAGATGTTTCGTCCGATTGTTCAAGTAGTCTTTCTCTTAATAGCATTGATGCTCCATGCCCTCCGAGAACATCCTTTTCCATCTCTCCGAATCTTAATCCACCTTCTCTTGGCCTTCCTGCTGTTGGTTGTTTAGTGAGTATCTGTCTAGGCCCTCTTGCTCGAGCGTGTATCTTGTTTTTAACCATGTGATGTAGTTTTTGGTAGTAAATGGTTCCTATAAAGACCTCGGTTTCTAGTTTTTCTCCAGTTATTCCATCATACATTTTTTCGGTTCCATCGTGTTTGAATCCATTTTTTTCAAGTTCTTCTCTTAGTTCTTCTTCGCCTGCTCCTTGGAATGGAGTTCCATCTACTCTTTCTCCTTGCATGGACGCTATTTTACCTCCAATCATTTCTAGTAGTTGTCCAACTGTCATTCGGCTAGGTATTGCGTGTGGGTTTAGTATTAGATCTGGTACTACTCCGTCTTCGGTGAATGGCATATCTTCTTCGGGTACGAGTAAACCGACAACGCCTTTTTGCCCGTGTCTTGATGCGAATTTGTCCCCTAGTTCTGTGACTCTTTGGTCTCTAACCTTTATTTTTGATATTTTGTTTCCTTCTGAAGATTCGGTTATGAATACTCGATCTATTTTTTCTTCTCCAGGTCTTACGGTTATTGAGTCGTCTCTTCTTTTTTGTTCTTCTATTCGGAATTTATTAAGTTGTCCTAGGAATCTTGGAGGAGTTGTCCTACCTATTATTACGTCCCCTTCTTCTACATTGGATTCTGGAATAGCTAATCCATCATCGTCTAAGTTTTTGTAGTATTCTCCACCTTTGTATCTGTCAATTCCCTCTTTTGGTTTTTCGAATCTGTCATGTTGTCCTCCTGGGTAAGATTTTTCTTCAGCATCGTAGGTCCTCATGAAGGTTGATCTTGAGAGTCCTCTTTCTATTGATGATTTATTCATTATTATTGCGTCTTCGATGTTATAACCTTCGTGAGATAGAATACCCACTACGAAGTTTTGACCTGCTGGTCTATCATCGAATCCTACTTCTTTCATTGTTTTAGTTTTGACTAATGGGATTTCCGGGTAATGGAGAACATGTCCTCGTGTATCTGTTCTAGAACGGAAATTGGTGCTTGGTAATCCGAGTGATTGTTTTATCATTCCTGATCCGTACGTGTTTCTTGGTGCTGCGTTGTGTTCAGAGTAAGGTATCATACTTGCGGAGACTCCGAACGCTGCCGATGGAGATATTTCAAGATGTGTGTGATCTTCGGTTATATCTTCTGGCCTCATTGCTACTAATGAGTTATCTTCTTCAGATGCATCTAAATATTCTATCATACCATTGTTTATTAGATTTTTCCATGTCCATTCGCCGTTTCGTATTTTTTCAATATGTTCTTCTTTTAGTCTTGGTTCTCCGTTTTCTACAATTATTAGTGGTCTTGTTACTCTTCCATAATCTCCATTTACGTGTATTTCTGATACTTCTTCATCGTGAGATACGTTTAATTGTTTCCAAGGTATATTGTTGTTTCTTCTATCTTCTTTTATCTGGTTTACAAACTCTTTTCCTTCTCTGATCGTCCCTGCAAATCCACCATCGATGTAAATCTTCCATACACCTTTTTGAGGCGATAAGTCGGATATATCCTTCATTCCAATATCTTTAAGATAGCTTTTTACATCTTCAACATTTATTGATGTCGTAATATCCGCCATTAATGCTAAGTGTTTTACAAGTCCACAATTAGGACCTTCAGGCGTTTGTGATGGACATAGTCTGCCCCAGTGCGTTGCGTGTAGGTCTCTCGCTTCAAAATGTGGATGATTTCTACTTAAAGGTGAAACTATTTTTCTCATATAGGTTAAAACAGCCATGTAATTGTTCCTGTCCAGAAGCTGACTAACTCCAGTCCTATTCCCTGGCCAGGTACCAGTGGACATAGCATGCATTATCTTTTCTTTAAAGACATCAGATCTCACGGATTTTTCTATAAAAGTATGAGGATCTTCTTTTAGTCTTTCCTCACCCTTTCTTTTGTAGAATTTAACAAGTTGATACTTCATATCTCTAACTAAAGAAGTAAGACCTGATCTCACCAGATCTCCTAAAAGATTTCCGGCCAATTTTAATCTCTTATTAGCGTAATGGTCCTTATCGTCTTCCTCTCTTTGTCCTAAGAATAGTTCAATTACTCTTTGAGCCATCATTCCTAAGAAGTAAGCTTTTCTTAATCTAGCGCCTTCATCTTCTTCTCTTGAGATGTGTGGGAATAAATATCGGTCCAATGATTGTTCAGCCTTTTCAATCTTGAATTCTTCAGGCTGGTCTTTCGCTACTCTATTACCGATTTTTAACAAAGCTTCTTCTCTACTTTGTGGAGCTTCTTCGAGACTATCAAATACCTCTTGCTGGATCTCTGTCTCATGAGAAATAGCCTCAACAATGTCTTTGTCCTCTTCAAGTCCAAGAGCCCTCATTACTGTAACGATTCCTACTCTACCTTGGACTCCAGGCATAGTTACATACAATTTTCCGTCTTTTCGTCGTTGTACTTGTATGAATCCTCTATATCCGTGTCTCTCAGAAAATACTTTAGCGATATACTTACTTCTATCCTCGTCTTTTTCAACTAGAGCGTAATTAGAAGCTAAATTTTCAAGTGCAATGATTACTCTTTCAGTCCCATTAACTATAAAGTAACCTCCAGGATCTTTAGGATCTTCATTATTTTCGATCAATTCTTCATCACTCATATCTTGAAGAAGACCCTTATCGGATTTTAACATAATAGGAACTTCACCAATTTTCAGTTTAATGGAACTTTTTTCCTCACCATCTAGAACAGGACTCATATTAAGATGGATCGGAGCAGAGTAAGTTAAATCCCTAATACGGGCTTCATGTGGTGTTAAAGGTTTTTTAGCACCACTAGCCTCTTTAATCTTAGGCTCACCTATCTCACACTCCCCCAACTTAATCTCGAAACCCTCAATATCTGGATCAATCAAACCCTGCTGATCAATAATCTCTTGGATCCCATGATCAATAAACGCATTATAAGAATTAATATGATGCTTCACAAGCCCTTTCTCTTTAAACATTGACTCCATAACTTCCCAAAGCTTCTCACCATCAAGATCAAGTTCCTCAGACATATTATATAACCCCAAATAATCTAAAAATTTCAATCAATCCTTAATAACTCTTCTATAATATTTATGCGAACCAGCTGTATGACTGTCCCTCAAAATTTTAATAACATCGCCAACTTCGACATCTAAATCCTCAATCGCAGGATCAGAAATCTTAATTGCAGGCAACTCACTAACCTCAATTCCCTCCTCCATCAAGACTTCTTGAACATCTTTTTCATCAAGAATTTGATGATCAGGAACCCTATTATGCTCCAATGCATTAATTTTTTTCGCCATTTAGACACCTCTTAATTAAAAAATAGTTAACGTACGGATCTATTGATTGTAACGAAAAAACAGTTTTAAACTTAAATTTAGTGTTAAACATTAATCTCAAATTTATCAAGTACCGAACTACCTCCAATGCTCTCCTTTCTCTATTATGTATTCTCTGGTGGGCCCGACGGGATTTGAACCCGCGACTGCCTGGTTAAAAGCCAGGTGCTCTCCCGGCCTGAGCTACGGGCCCATGTTGGAATGTTAATACATTTAATCCATTGTAATTAGTATAAGTTCTGTTATTGTTTTTTTGGCGCCCGGGTCGGGATTTGAACCCGAGTCACCGGCTCGACAGGCCAGCATGATGGGCCGAACTACACTACCCGGGCATTCTTCCAACAGAAAGGGTAAACCACTCTATTTAAACTTTTTGGTTTCTCATAATCTTACGGATTTTACGTCCGAGTTAGTAGAAAATAATCCGATGTTGCTTAAAAAGGTTACGCTCAAATACTTCTGACTTATAAGGATTTGTAGAACAATCAAGCGTAAGTATGAATAATGCATAATCTTTTTAATTTGAACTTCTACCTTATCAAAGGGATTACATGCATGAGAAAATTGTTTCGCATGCCAATAATGTAAAAATGGAAGAAGTCGAAAGGGCAAATAATATTAATATACAATGGTTGATTGGCGAGGATAAGGATGTTAATTATTATATGCGAAGATTTACATTAGAAGCAAATGGAAAAATGGTTCATCATCGGCATGATAACTTCGAACATCAGGAATACGTTCTTGAAGGTAGAATAAGGGTAGATGTTGGTGATGAAGTGTATGAATTGGAAAAAGGTAATTTCGCATATATACCTAAGGGAGCTGAACACAGTTATAAAAATATTGGTGAAGGAAGAGCAAGATTCTTGTGCATAATCCCATCAGTAGATAATAGACACACGGAAATTTTAGAAGATTAATCCTTCTTTTTCTTTTTTTGAGTGGATAAGATGAAAGGTTTTTACGGCGAATACGTTCTAACCTCTGATGGATTAAAAAAAGATCGAATGATAGTAACTTCAAATGGTGAGATTAAAGAGATTGGATCTAAATCTGAGATGGAAGAGAAGTATGAGATAGATCAGGTAATAGGTCAAGATCATATCATTATTCCTGGGTTTGTGAATTTACATACCCATGTCTCTATGATTCCAATGTTAGGCGTTGGTGAGGAAAAAGATATAAGTAATTGGTTAAACAACTATATTTGGCCTATTGAGAACCGAATTACGCCTGAAGATATTTATTGGAGTTCATTGCTTGGAATGTTGGAATTATTAAAGTCTGGTACTACTACAATAGTAGATCATTATTTTCACATGGGGAAAGTCGCGAAAGCAGCCAGAAAGTCTGGCATGAGAAGTGTTCTTGCTCAAACTGTAATGGATCGTGGAGGCACTGAAGTTGCTTTAATGAAAGGGGAAAATTTCATAAAACGATATCAAGATAAGGAATTGATTGAACCTTGGGTTGGACCACATGCGGCTGATACTTGTTCCAAAGAGTTATTAGTAAGGTCTAGAGATTTAGCAGAAGAGTATAATACTGGACTACATATTCATTTGTCTCAGTCGAAAAATGAGGTTAAAGACGTTAAGAATCGGTTTGGTGTAAGACCTACCGAACTGCTAAGGGATCTAGATATTCTTGGCCCTGAAACTATTGCTGCTCATTGTGTTTATCTTTCTGATGAAGATGTTAGAATTCTGGGGGATACTTCTACGAATGTCGCTCATTGTGCAATTAGTTTATCAAAACTTGATGGACAGGTAGGTCCAATGATGGATTTGATGGAAAGCGGCGCTAATGTTGGGATTGGAAATGATTGTTTTAGTTATGATATGTTTCCTGAATTGAGATCAGTAGGTATACTGAATAAGTATCGAGAAAGGGATCCTTCCGTTTTTTCGGCCAAAGAGATTGTGGATATGGCAACTGAAAATGGATCTAGAGCTCTAGGTATGGATTTAGGATCTATTGAGGTTGGTAATAAAGCAGATTTTGTTCTGATTAGATCTGAGAGGCAATTGAATGATATTTATTCGGATTTGGTTTATTTCTTAAATCAAGGAGATGTAGAGTATACAGTTGTGAATGGAGAGGTTAAATATAGGAAGGGAGAATTTTTGGGAATTGATTATGTAGATGTTTTGGATAAAGTAAATGATATAAGAGAAAGGATAATACCCTCAGGGATGTGATCGTGGAATCATTGGAGAGATTTTTTTATGTTGAATAATTATCGTGATCAGTTGAAGATAATTATTGATCCTTTTGCTGGGATTATGGTGAGTTTAGGGGTTAAACCCAATTACATAACTATATCTGGTTTAATTGTTACTATTGTTTCAGGTTTCTTTTTTTATTTGGGTAATTCGGTACTTGGTGGTTCTTTTCTTCTAATTGGGGCTTTTATAGATATTTTAGATGGTTCTGTAGCCCGAATGTCTGGTAGAGAGAGCAATTTTGGTGCTTTTTTAGATTCTACTGTAGATAGAATTTCTGATGGAATTGTTATTTTTTCCATTGGTCTTGGGTCTTTGGGTCCTTGGCGTTATTGTTTTTTAGCTTTTATGGGGACCTATTTAGTTAGTTATACTAGGGGTAGAGCTGAATCTTTAGGTGCAAAAGATTTTACTGTTGGTATAGGTGAGAGGGCTGAACGATTATTGTTGTTAGTTGTTTTTTCACTTTTAAATAGATTGTTCTTGGGTATTGTTTTTTTAAATATATTAGCTTGGTTTACAGTTGTTCAAAGGGTTATAGCAGCCAGAAAGAGATTGTGATCTAACCCATATCATCTTTTCCCTATACTAGAACCAATAGGTCCTAATAAGAAAGATCTTAAACGATGTAACCTTAAAAAGGTCTAGTCTATTGTTCATAAAGTTGAAATTTTTACTAGTTTTTTGAGAGCTTATATGAATTACAGTAGATAGTAAGGATTTACAGTGGCTATTGAATTACATAAATTATATAGGATGGTCGTTCTAAAAATTAAGAAGATGGTTGATCGTCCAAGATTTTTTATAATAGAATCTTTAGTATTACTACATGACGAAAATCCCAATAGATCCGAGTAAATTATATAAAGACTCTTTTGAATTAGCTGATAAGGTATACGAAAGCCAATATGAACCTGATCTAATAGTAGGGATATGGAGAGGGGGGACACCACCTGCTATAACTATTTCTGAATACTTAATCTATAAGGGGATCGATCTTTTTCATACTACAATGAAATCCGAAGCCTACACAGACATAGATGAAGTGGGTAAAGTAAGATTAGATGCGGTACAGCATCTAATAGACAAAATTAACAAGAATAATTATGAAAGAATGTTAATAGTGGATGATATCAACGATACTGGAAAAACTTTGAAAAGAATTCAAGAAGAAATAGTTAAAAATACTAATAATACGCCGGAAATTAGAATAGCTGTTCTCTACGAGAGATCTGATAAAGAACATAAAATAGGATCTGATTACGTCCAAGAATATGTCCAAAACTGGATAGTCTTCCCACATGAACTAGAAGGCCTAACAAAAAAAGAAGTCGGAAAACTTAAACCCTGGATGTCTAATAACACTAAATAATAACCATTTCATTTTTATTATCTTAAAATTTATTATTGCGGCAATAATCAAAGAGTTTTAACTATTTTGAAGATAAATTAGATTTTTAAAATCCTTATTTTCTTTAGGATTAAGTAGCCAGTAAATATGATTAATGAATGTAGGAAGAAGGTTACCTAATATTAACGTTCTTTAAAACCTGTTAAGGCTATTTCTTTAATATTAAGTAAATTGAAACTCTTTGGATGGTACCTGGATGATAATATCCTCTTTTATTGATTTATAGTGTAAATCATAGATATTTTTGAACCTTTAATTTTATTTGTGCTAATATAATTAATTGAATGGAATTTCATTTCTATTTAAAATCATGGATGGAATTTATACCCTTTATAGTATCAATATTCATAATATGATGTGTGGTGCGGTGACCGGGATTTGAACCCGGGTTACAAGCTTGGCAAGCTTGAGTCTTGGGCCAGCCTGGACCATCACCGCAGAATAATATTGGTGCCGCGACCCGGATTTGAACCGGGGACACCCAGATCTTCAGTCTGGTGCTCTCCCAAGCTAAGCTATCGCGGCACTCATGAACTGATGGAGCAGTAGTGTATATAAAATTTTCCCCTAAAGATGACCATTATAATTATAATGATCTAATACAAATCCGGGTATACTGGGTGATTTTTGTATGGAACTGACTAAGAGACATTTCATCAAAAGCAGTAATGAACGGGAAATTCGTGAAAAATTGTCGCAGTCCTTCGGTGAAGAAGCTGCGAGTCTATTATTCCCTGAAGAAGCGGATTTAGAGGTGGCAAGTTTAGATGATTTTAAGGTTATTCTTGTTGATGGTTCTGTAACTCTTTTTATGACTGATAATGGTTTTATGCCTTTAACTAATGGTTTAAAAAGTATTGAGAAGGATGCTAGGAGGAGGGCTGATCATAAGGTCGTAGTTGATGAGGGTGCTGTAGAATTTATTTTAGATGGAGCCGATATAATGGCTCCGGGTATAGTGAGTGCTGATGAATCTATTGAGGTTGGGGACATGGTTTTTGTAATAGATGAGGAATATTCTGAACCATTAGCAATAGGAAAAGCTATTGTTGACGGTGAGGATATGGCGAAATTGGAAAGTGGAAAATCTGTAGAATCTATTCATCATGCTGGAGACGATTTATGGAAGCATGCTCGGTGAGGGAGATTTATGAAATTTATTGTGGGTTCTAAAAAGGATGAAGCGTCTGTTAATATTATGGAAAGTTTGAAAAATATGGGTTTTTCTGAGAAGGGAAAGTTGGATAGTATAAAGACATATCAATTAGGAGATCAGGTTCTATTAGAATCGGAAAGAGAATTGATCTACTTTGATAATGTAGAGGGATTAATTCGTGAAAATTATGATGTGAATCTTGATTGTGTTGTCTTTGTTTCAAGACATGCTAGTGATTCTGGGATTCCTACTTTGACTACTCATGTGACTGGTAATTTGGAGGATGAAAATAAGTTTGGTGGCGATCCAGAGTCTTTAGCGGTTCCTATGCCTGCCAAGATGAGAATTCTATTGGAGGAAATGAAGGGTAGTGTTGATAGAAAAGATTTGGATTATGATGTTTCTTATGAAGTAACTCATCATGGTCCTACTGAGCTGGGTGTTCCGTCTTTGTTCTTGGAGATAGGTAGTACTGAAAGTAGATGGAAAGATGAGGATGCTGGGGATATAGTTTCTGGATCATTAATAAGGGCTTTAGAGTCTGATAGATCTTTTAAAACGGTTTTGGGGGTTGGTGATGGCCATTATGCTCCTAGACATACTGACGAAGCTTTTTCAAGAGGAATAGCTTATGGCCATATAATTCCGGAATATATGGACCCAAAGAAATCTGTGATTGAAGATGCGATTGAGAAATCATCCAAAAGTTTAAATGAAATAATTGTACATTCAAATAGGACTCCCAATAACCTAAAGGAAAAGGTTCTAGGTATTGCAGAAAATAAAGGAATACCCGTAAAGAAAATATGATTTGTGTTTGAAAATTAATGATAATATTTATATATTAATTTACTTGCTTATAAAGGAGGGTTCATTTTGAAGAAGATTGTTGAGGAGGCTGTGGATAAGGCTAATGGAGACCAGGATAAAAGAAGTCGAGCAGTTAGGAAGGTAACTAATTCAGAGCAAGGCTCCGCAGATGATAATCAAGATGATTTTGAGGAAGAAGCTGATGTTAATGAAGAAATTAGACAGTATACAGAACAATCTAGAGCTAAAATTCATGTCGTAGGTTCTGGAGGGGCTGGTTGTAATACTGTTAATAAGTTAATGGAAAATAGACCTAAAGGTTGTAATATAATAGCAGTTAACACAGATGCCCAAGATTTGCTACAGACTAAGGCACATAATAAGATTTTGATTGGAAAAGAAGTAACTCAGGGTTTAGGTGCTGGTAATGATCCGGAAAAAGGTGAAGAAGCTGCAGAGGAAGATGAAAGGGATATAAGGGAAGCTTTAGATGGTTCTGATATGGTATTTGCCACCTGTGGTCTTGGTGGAGGAACTGGTACTGGTTCTATTCCTGTTATTGCTAAGGTAGGTAAAAAAGTTGGCGCCCTCACTATCGGTGTTGTGACTTTACCATTTACTGTTGAAGGGATAAAAAGACAAGAAAATGCCGAGAGAGGACTGGAAAAATTAAGAAAAGAAGCTGATACTGTTATAGTAATACCGAATGATAAACTTCTTGAGATCGCCCCTGATCTATCTATTAATGAAGCTTTTGCAGTGGCAGATGAATTACTTGTTAGAGCGGTAAAAGGAATAACAGAATTGATTACTAAAGAAGGACTGGTTAATCTAGATTTTGCTGATGTTAAATCTGTTATGGAGGATGGTGGTGTTGCTCTCATTGGTGTTGGAGAATCTAACACAGAGGGTAGAGCAGAAGAAGCTATCGAAGAAGCACTAAATAGTCCACTGATCGATGTAGATGTCACTGGAGCCAAAGGCGGATTAATCAATATAATTGGAGGTAACATAAACCTTAGTGAAGCGGAACACATAGTTGAGGAGGTAGCCGAAAAACTTGATCCTTCAGCAGAGATCATCTGGGGAGCAAGAGTAGAACCGGATCTCGATGATACACTAAGGGTTATGACAATAATATCTGGAGTATCGTCTCCTTATATAATGGGGTCATCTGAAGAAGAGATCGAAGTAGAAGAAGGTGAAGAAGGCGAAGAAGTGGAACTTGATATCGAAAGGATTTAGGATCCAAAATCATTTTTTAACCTTTCTTTTTATATTCAATGAGGGGATAACATGGTTTTCAATGACGCAAGAGATTTTATTTCAAAATGTATAAGAGTTCTTAAAATAACTAAGAAACCAAGTAATAAAGAATACAAGCTCACAGCAAGAGTTGTAGCTCTGGGAGTAATCGTTATAGGAGCTATGGGTTTCCTTATTAATTTGATAGTTCAGGGCATTCAGATGCTTTCTGGTTAAAAGAGGTGATTATATGCCAAGTTACGGCGTTAGAACTACCGTAGGTCAGGAAAAAAGTGTAGCTGATCAACTAAGTCAAAAAGCAAAAAGAAGAGGTAGTGGGTTATATTCTATATTAAACCCAGCAGAAGTTAGAGGATATTTATTCGTTGAGGCAAAAAATGATGGATTAGTAGAAGATTTAGTAACCTCAATAAGGCATGCAAAAGGGATTTTAGAGGGAGAAGTTGAATTCTCCGAAATCCAGCATTATATAGAATCTAAACCTTCTGTAACTGGAATCGAGAGAGGTGATGTCGTTGAATTGATCTCTGGACCCTTTAAACGAGAAGAAGCAAGGGTTAAGAGAGTCGATGAGAAGAAAGATGAGGTTGTTGTTGAGCTTATTGATTCTATGGTTCCAACCCCTGTAACAGTTAAAGGGGATCACGTTAAACTTATAAGTAAAGAAGGAAATGAGTAGGAGAGGATTACAT
>CAYTEI010000011.1:17731-39501 GCA_964436705.1 uncultured Thermococci archaeon | reverse complement strand
AGGGAACCATTACGAGTTAGTATACGACACTATTTGTGTCTAATCCAGTCTTCTCTCGGAGTTTGAGTTCTGTGTTGATTAGGTGTATGAGAGAAGCCCGTTGGAAAAGCAAACTTCTCTTGGATCAGGCTCACATGGAAGCCCCACAGCTTGCTGTGAGGGCCAATTTACTCTCTTTCTCCAAATATCTCTCTCCCAATTCTAACCATATTACTCCCTTCTTCAACTGCAACATTATAAGAGTTAGTCATTCCCATAGAAAGAATTTCCATGTTAATTGATTCTTCTTTCAGCTTATCGTAGAATCTTTTCATTTCTTTAAAGTATGATCTTGAGTCTTCTGGATCTTCCGAGTAAGGTTCCATCGTCATTAATCCTTTTAGCTTTAAGTGATTCATACTCTCAATACTTTCTGATAGTTCTTTAATTTGAAGATATTCAGGTTCTACTCCATATTTTGATTCTTCCTTACCAATATTAACTTCTATTAAGACTGGTACTTTTTTTCTCTCTCTTTCTTGTATCATTTGTTTTCTTCCAGCTCTTTTATTGATATGTTTTGCTCTGTACTCTGATTCAACCGTTTGAACCATATCAAAGATAGGAAGAGCCTTATTAATTTTATTTTTTTGTAAATGTCCGATCATATGCCAAT
This sequence comes from uncultured Thermococci archaeon, assembly GCA_964436705.1. Lineage (GTDB taxonomy): Archaea > Methanobacteriota_B > Thermococci > Thermococcales > CAYNOZ01 > CAYNOZ01. The sequence goes on along the minus strand of CAYTEI010000011.1, from coordinate 38,846 downwards.
TCAATTTCTGTGCATTTTTCCCAAGCTCATTATATTTTTTTTGAGCTTCTTGAACATAATTTTCCCCAATATTCCTCATACCAGCATTCACAGCTTTTTTAATTTCATTGATATCTCGAGTTTTAGTAGCACCTATAATAGTAACATTATCAGGTATTTCGTTCCTTATATCTTGATAATTCTTTTTTATATTCATACTAATTCCTTAACTTAGTAGGAACTTGGGCTTTTTATTTTTTTATTAATTGGGGCATTCAGAAACTTCAATAATAGGAATTATATAGTCGGTAATTTTAAATATCGTCCTTCAGATCCTGATCTGGTTGAGATAAGTTTGAGAGATTTAGGGAAGAAAAGAAAAAATCGCTCTAGTTTGGAGAGGTTTTCAGAATTAGGATCTTTTCTAATACGGTTATTTCCTATTATAATTGTCATTGTAATTATTTTTAGTTTCTGAAGAGGTTGCTTCGCCAGGTGGCCTCTAAAGAATAAGCTTCATTAGTCTAAATTTGTTTTTTTATTTCTTTTGTTATCGGTGGTCTGTGACCAAATATTTAATTAGTACGTATGTAACTTGGTTTTGAGTATCATGATTCAGTTGGAGGTAGATTATGTCTAGATATGATGCCCATGATATAGAAGATGAGGTAGAGGATTTTTGGGAAGATAATGATATATATGAGAAATCGAAGGAAGCTAGGAAGGGTAATGAAAAGCATTATTTCTTAGATGGTCCTCCTTATGTAACAGGAGCTATACATCTTGGAACCGCTTGGAATAAAATTTTGAAAGATACTTACCTTAGATATCAGAGAATGCAAGGTTATGATGTACGTAGTCAACCTGGATTTGATATGCATGGTCTTCCAATAGAAGTAAAAGTAGAAAAAGCTATGGATCTTGACAGTAAGAGAGAGATAGAGGAAATAGGTGTTGAAAAATTTATAGATAAGTGTAAAGAATTCGCTAAAGAGAATTTAGATAAAATGAGAGACCAATTTAAAATGCTAGGCGTATGGATGGATTGGGATGACCCCTATATGACTATAAAAAATGATTATCTAAGATCTGCTTGGTGGACTGTTAAAAGAGCCTGGGATAAAGATCTCCTGGAAGAAGAGAAGAGGTCTATAAGATGGTGTCCTAGATGTCAAACTGCTCTAGCTAAACATGAGGTAAGGGGTGAGTACGAAAATGTTGAAGATCCTTCTATATATGTCAAAATGAATCTTAAAGATAAAGAGGATGAGCATGTTCTTATATGGACAACTACTCCTTGGACAATACCTGCAAATATAGCCGTAGCTGTGGATTCAGAATTTGACTATGCTAAAGTTAGAGTCCAACCCGAAGATGAAGTATTAATAATGGCTAATGATTTAGTCGATGAATTAATGCAAGATCTTAGTATAGAGGAGTACAAAGTTGAAGAAGTTGTGAAAGGGCATGAATTGCAAAGTTTAGAGTATGAACATCCATTTGAGGAAGAATACTTCGATAAAGAAGTAAAAGAAAACGATAAAACCCACTCTATAGTCTTAACGGACTTCGTTACCTTGGAAGAAGGTACTGGATGTGTACACATGGCTCCAGGACACGGTGAAGAAGACTATGAAGCCGGTAAAGAGTTAGATCTTCCTATATACTGCCCTGTTGATCAAGAAGGAAAGTATACAGAGGGAATTTGGGAAGGAGTCTATGTAAAAGATGCAGATGAAGATGTGATGAGAGAATTAGAGACAAGAGGAAATCTTATACATCACGAAACCCTAACCCACGAGTATCCTTTCTGCTGGAGATGTGACACTCCTCTAATATTTAGAGCGGAGGATCAATGGTTCTTGAAAGTATCCAATGTAAAAAATGAAATAATTGAGAAAAACTCAGAAGATGTTACATGGTTACCAGATTGGGCTGGACAAAGATATGAAAATGGAGTTGAAACTAGTGAAGATTGGTGTCTATCAAGGCAAAGATACTGGGGAGTCCCAATGCCGATATGGGAATGTGATGACTGTGGTAACAGAGAGGTAGTTGGCGATGTAGATGAACTTGGATTGGATATGGAGAAAGATGATCTACATAGGCCTAAAGTTGATGAAGTAACTATTGACTGTGAGAGCTGTGGAGGCACTATGCATAGAATATCTGACGTAATTGATGTTTGGTTTGATTCAGGAATTGCATCGTGGGCTTCAGTTGGTTATCCAATGGATGAAGAAAAATTTGAAGATCTTTGGCCTGCGGATTTCATAGTTGAAGGACATGACCAGGTTTCGAAGTGGTTTTATTCTCAACAAGTAGCTAGTGTAATTGCATTTGATGAAGTACCGTATAAAAAAGTTGCAATGCATGGATTTACATTGGATCCAGAGGGAGACAAGATGTCAAAATCTGTAGGGAACATAATAGCTCCTGAGGAAGTAGTTGAAAAGTATGGAAGAGATATATTAAGGTTTTACATAATGAGTGCCACTGTTCCCTGGAATGATTTAACCTTTAGCTGGGAAGAGGTAAAAAACGTCCAAAGATTGATGAATACTCTATGGAATGTTTACTCCCTTACAAAGACTTACATGGATCTGGATGAGTTCGAACCTCAGAATGAAGATGTCCAGTACTTAGAGGAAGATAAATGGATACTTTCTAGACTTGAATCTACCAAAGATAGAATAGAAGAAGAGTTCGAAACATTCAGGATCAACCGGGGCTTAGAGGAGCTTAAAAACTTTATAATGGATGACTTAAGTAGATGGTACGTTAAGCTAATAAGGAAAAGATTGTGGATAGAGGAAGACGATCCTAAGAAGACTTCTGCTTTCAATACTCTTTACAAAGTGTTTAAAGATTTGTTGACTATAATGGCTCCATTCACTCCATACCTAACTGAAAAAATTTATAAAGATCTGATAAGGACTGAGAATCTTCCAGAAAGCGTTCACATGCTTGATTGGCCAGAGATAGATAAGAAAAATGAGGATCTAGAAAAACAAATGGCAAAACTTAGAAACGTGGTAGAAGCGGGTTTTGATGCTAGGCAAAAGGCAGAAATTAATCTTAGATGGCCTGTAAAGAATTTAGTGATCGAAACAGAGAATGAAACTACTGAAAAGTCAGTTAAAAAATTGAGAAGTATATTAATGGATCGAATGAATGTTAAGAAGGTTGAAATCGGGGAAATTGATAGAGAAATAGTCGTTGAACCGAAATATTCTGCTTTGGGTCCAGATTTCAGAGATGACGCTAATAAAGTTGGCAACATGATTGAGGAGGCAGATTCTCAAGAAATATATGATTCAATTGAATCGGAAGGGAGTTATTATTTAAATGAATTTGAAATTAAGGAAAAACATGTTGAGTTTAGTGAAGAGCCTCCTGAAAAATATTCAATGTCGGAGTTCACCGATGGTAAAGTCTTTGTGGATAAGGATCAGAACCGAGAGATAAGAGCTGAGGGAATGGCTCAAGAAGTGGTCAGGAGAATACAGGAGATGAGAAAGGATCTAGATCTTGATTTAGAGGAAAGGATATCTATTGAAATAAAAATAGATGATAATTCTAATTTAGTGGAAGACAAGAGAGATTACATAATGAAAGAAACCAGAGCAGATTCTTTTGAGTTCGTAGATTCTCCTTCTGGTCATGTGGATCAGTGGGATAAAATAAATGCAGTTATAGGTATAGAAAAGAATTAAAATCTTTTTTCTATTCTCTCCTTTTTAAGTATCTAGTATGGTTCTCTTTCGTTCAAAGTTTCTATGATAGTATGTTTATGTCTACTTTGATCTAATTGTAAAAAAATAAAATAATAGAATTATTTTTTGTTTATCAAATTTTAATTAGAGAAGATGTAATAAAAAATTAATTTGTGTCCGAAAATTTTATAAATAATCATTTTTGATTAATAATTAAGAAAGGATCTGGAAAAAACCTTTTCATAGACAAATTTCTATAGTTTGTTGAAAAATTGGATAAAAAAGGAAGATAAATGATTTTTGAAGGAGTTAAGCAATTTATGTATATTATCCAATTTGATCTATCTACAAAATATCTAAAAAAACACTCAAAGCTTTTTCTATTTTCTGAAGTTAAAAATTTCTATTTTAGGGAGGCCTGAAGATGGAAAAACCACAATTTTCACGAGAAATGATAAATGAAATACTAGAGGAGCATCCAAAAAAACCAAGTTCCCTGATCCCTATACTACAGTCCTCACAGGATCAATTTGGTTATCTACCCCGCAAAGTGATTAAAGAGATCGGAAATTACTTAGACATGACTGAAACACAAGTTTACGGTGTAGCCACTTTTTATTCTCAGTTTAGGTTTGAACCATTGGGAGATCATGTTATCAGGGCATGCCATGGAACAGCTTGCCACGTAAAAGGCTCGGAAGGCGTTACAGAGGCGATTGAGAATGAAATTGGAATTGAAACAGGGGAAACAACTGATGATGGGAAATTTACATTACAGAGGGTTGCATGCCTTGGATGCTGTAGCTTAGCACCTGTTATAATGATAGATGATGAGGTTTACGGGAACCTAACCCGAGAAAAAACTAAGAAAATTCTTAAAAAAATAAAAGATGGAGAGAAGGAAAATGAGTGAAAAAAAGATTATGGTTGGTTACGCTTCATGTGGAATTGCAGCAGGTGCCAAGGACATCTATCAGGAACTAGAAGAACAATTTGATGATAAGAAATTAGATATTGAGATGAAAAAAGTAGGCTGCGTTGGAATGTGCCACAATGAGCCTATAGTAGAAGTATTAGAAGATGAAAAAAGATTTACATACGGTAACTTAGAAACAGAGGACGTTGAAGAGATCGTGCAGGAACATTTAATTAATGACGTACCTTACGAGGAAAAATTAATTGATTCTCCCGAAAATTATGATTACTTTGCAAATCAAAAGAAAATAGTCCTAAGAAACAGCGGAATAATTGACCCGGAGAGTATTGAAGAATATATTGAAAGAGATGGATATGAGGCTCTTGAGAAGGCCTTAAAGATGGAGCCGGAAGAAATAATAGAGGAAATCAAGGAAAGTAATTTAAGAGGTAGAGGAGGAGCTGGGTTTCCTACTGGAGTAAAATGGGGATTTGCTAAAGGTGCCGAATCGGATACGAAATATATAGTTTGTAATGCCGATGAAGGAGATCCTGGAGCCTTTATGGATCGATCTGTATTAGAAGGAGATCCTCATTCAGTTTTAGAAGGAATGCTGATTGGTGCTTATGCTATAGGCGCTGATGAAGGTTATATTTATGCAAGAGAAGAGTATCCAGTAGCAGTGAAGAGATTAAAAATAGCGATAGAAAAAGCTAAAGAAAGAGGATACCTGGGAGAAGATATCTTAGGAACAAATTTCTCTTTCGATATTAATATTAGTAAGGGAGCTGGAGCTTTCGTATGTGGCGAAGAAACAGCCTTAATGCATTCTATTGAAGGAAAAAGAGGAATGCCGTCTCCTAGACCTCCTTATCCAGCTCAAAAAGGACTTTTTGGAAAACCAACTAACATAAACAATGTGGAAACTTTAGCTAATGTACCATGGATTATCCGAAACGGAGCTGAAAAATTTGCTGAGTACGGAACAGATGAAAGTGGGGGAACTAAAGTATTTGCCCTAGCTGGCAAAATTAAAAGAGGAGGATTAGTAGAAGTACCGATAGGAACCACATTAAGAGAAGTTATATTTGATATTGGAAACGGAATAGAAGAAGATAAAGAGTTCAAAGCCGTTCAATTAGGAGGACCATCCGGTGGATGTTTACCAGCAGAACATCTAGACACACCTGTAGATTATGAAACTCTAACCGAAGCTGGTGCAATAATGGGATCTGGAGGAATGATCGTTATCGATGAAGATGACTGCATGGTGAATGTGGCAGAATACTTCCTTAATTTCGCCCAAGAAGAATCATGTGGAAAATGTACATTCTGTAGAGTAGGAACAAAAAGAATGCTAGAAATCTTAGAACGGATAGCAGAAGGAGAAGGAGAAATGGAAGATCTTCAAAAATTAAAGAACCTTGCTCCTCAAATAAAAGACAACTCTCTATGTGGACTTGGTCAAACCGCGCCAAATCCTGTATTAACAACATTAAGATACTTCGAAGAGGAATATAGAGAACATATCGAGGAATCAAAATGCCGCGCAGGAATATGTAGACCATTGATTACGTTCACTATAACAGATGATTGTATCGGTTGTACTAAATGCGCTCAAGAATGTCCCGTAGACACAATCGAAGGTGAACAAAACGAAAAACATACCATAATCCAAGAAGGTTGTATACAATGCGGAACATGCGAAGAAGTTTGCCCTGTTAACGCCGTCGAGGTGAAATAATGTCTGATAAAACAATTGTAAAAATTAATGGAGAAGAATACAAAGTAGATCCTTCTAAAACCATTTTAGAGGTTTGTAGAGATAACAATGTATTTATCCCAACTCTCTGTGAGATAGAAGAAATTGGAGATCCTTTTGGCGGATGCAGAGTATGTTTAACAGAGGTTGAAACAGAACAAGGAACTATGATTACTACTTCATGTGACACCCCAGTTCAAGATGGAATGGAAATCAAAACTGATACGGAGGAGGTTCAGAAAGGTAGAAAAATGGCTTTGGAGCTCTTATTGTCAGAACACGTTGGGGATTGTGTAGCTCCTTGTTCTATTGAATGCCCCGCTAGTTTAGATGTACAAGGATACTTAGCTCATATAGCTAATGAAAGACCAGTAGAAGCAGTTAAATTGATAAAAGAAAAAACTCCATTAGCTGCTTCTTTAGGAAGAGCCTGTTTCGCACCGTGTGAAGAAGAATGTAGAAGACAAATGGTTGAGGAACCTATCGCTATAAGGCAAATGAAAGAATACGCGGCAGAAATAGATCTGGAAGATCCCTGGACGCCAGAAATATCTGAAGAAACTGATAAGAACATTGGTATTGTAGGAGGCGGACCTGCCGGTCTTACTGCGGCCTACTTCCTAAGATTAGAGGGGCATAATATTAAGATATACGATGCAATGCCAGAACTAGGCGGAATGATGAGATATGGAATTCCTAATTATAGATTACCTAATGATATTCTTAGGGAAGAGATTCAATGGATCCTCGATCTTGGAATAGAAGTAGAGAATAACACTAAAATTGGAGAAGATAGATCTTTAGATGAATTAAGAGATTTACATGATGCTGTTTTAATGGCTACTGGAGCATGGGAAAGTTGGATAGTACCCGTTGATGGAAAGGATCTACCTGAGGTTACGGGGGGTACTGATTTCTTAGTTGATTATCATATGGGTGAGGAAGTAGAACTTGGAGATAAAGTTGTTGTAGTTGGATGTGGCGGTTGTGCAATGGATACTGCTAGAGTAGCTAGGAGATTAGGAAGCGATGTTACTGTTGTTTATAGAAGAACAGAAAAGCAGGCTCCTGCTCCACAAGATGAGCTAGAGGAAGCTAAAGAAGAAGGAATTGAATTTAAATTCCTGTTGAATCCGGAGAAAGTCCATGGTGAAAATCACGTTGAAGGAGTTAAATGTGCTAAGATGGAATTAGGAGAACCTGATGAATCAGGAAGGCCTAAACCCATTAAAATAGAAGAGGAATACGAGGAAATAGAATGTGATAATGTTCTATTCGCTATAGGAGAATCTCCAGATACTGACCTACTTGAAGATCAGGGCATAGAAACTGAAGATTACACCATTAAAGATTATGGAAAATTCAAAACCAATTTCGATGATGTTTTTGCAGCTGGCGATACCTTTATTGGTCCATCTTCAATAGCTGAAAGTACAGGGATGGGAAGAGAGGCAGCTCACTGCATGGATTCCTATCTAAGGGACGGATTAGATGATTATGAGGTACCAGAAGACTATGAAATGCCTTTTGATTACGTACATACTGATGAGAAGACTGAAGATGACTTCTCTGATGAAGAAGAAATCGAAAGAGTACCAATGCCAGTTAGAGACTCAAAAGAAAGAGTTAAAAACTTTAAAAGGATAGAATTTGGTTTTGACGATGAGATGGCAGTTTCAGAAGGAGAAAGATGTCTTGAATGTGGATGCCTTGACAGATTTGACTGTCTACTTAGAGAATATTCGGAAAAATACGGAGCGGAACAACATACCTATGAGGGAGTAACTCCAGAATATGATGTAGATGAATCCCATCCAAGAGTAATAAGAGATCCTAACAAATGTATACTCTGCGGTTCTTGTGTTCGTACCACCGAAGAAGTACATGGAGAAGGAACTCTAGAATTTACGCACCGAGGACTCAAAACCAGAGTCGAACCGGCATATGGTGATCCGTTAGGAGAAGTAGAAAGCGATTTAATAGGTGATTTAGCCGATGCATGTCCAACGGGCGCTTTAGAAGAAAAGATAGATGATAATAAGCCAGGACCGTTCGAAGAAATATCAAGTGGAGAAACCTATTGTAATGAATGTGGATTAAATTGTCCAGTAATTATCAGAACAGTACATGGTAGACCAGTTTCGATGACTCCAGCCATTGACCCTGTTTATGAAGGCCACTTATGTGATAAGGGTAAATTCAAAAGTATTCCAATTACTGAAGATCGCCCTGATTCCATAATGATTAGAGAGGACGGAGAGTTAAGAGAAGCTGAATGGCAGGAGATTATTGGACTAATGACTAATAAATCAATAGATATACTTGTGTCTCCTAATGTAACAAATGAAGAACTGGAGGAATTGAAAAAGTTATCTGATACTCTCGATGCCGAGGTCATATCAAAAGTTCCTGAAAAGAGATCTAATGCTAGTTTCGAGGATCTTTTATCTGCTGATGAGATATATGTTGATTCAGAAGCATACAATGTTAATCCAAATCTAAGAATGTTCGTTAAAAGATCTAAAGATAACGGGGCAACAGAGGTAAGAGATGTTAAGGATCTAAAAGATGGTGTAGCTGTTGTATCGCCTTTCAGTGATGTAGAAGCAGATAATATGATAGTTCCGCAACCAGGGGCTAATGGTTTTGGATTGGTTGAAAGCAGTGTAACTCAGAAGGAAATTTCCTCTGATGTGGTATTAACTTATGACATGGATCGTGAAGATCTTAAAGATCTTGATTTAGCGGGTAGGACATTGGTTTCTATGGCTAGTGAGATGTTTGATGATGAATTGGCTGATGTGATAATTCCAATACGTTCATGGGTTGAGAAGGAAGGAACTTTGAAGAATACATTTGGGGAGAAAATAAAGCTTTCTTCAGTTTTGGATAGTGATTTACCGTCAAATTTGGAGCTCATTGATAAAATAAAAAGCTTAATAGAATAGCTTTTTCCTCCTTTTTTTAATTTGAGGTATTGTATCACTCTCTATATGCTGTTTTTCTATTTAATTGGTTTCTTTTATATCCAGTACTTTTATTTAGTTTTTTGTAATGTTTGATCAATTAATTGAGCCATTTTTGGAAAATTAGTTTGATTAGCTATTAATAAACTAAAATTTGAAAATTTCTTTTGTAATTTATTTTCAAAATTTTTTGGAAAAAATTTAAATATATTAAGAAGGATCAATATCTGGTGCATTATATGGCTGAAGATACGAATCCGTTTGAGATATCAAAACAGCAGCTTGATCATGCTGCGGAATTTATAGACGCCTCTGAGGACGAAATTGAAGTATTAAAACACACAAAAAGAATAATGGAAGTATCAGTACCTGTTGACAAGGATGATGGCGGTAAAGAAGTATACACAGGATATAGAGTCCAATATAACAACGCCAGAGGCCCTACAAAAGGTGGCCTAAGATTCCATCCACACGAAACCCTTGACACCGTAAAGGCCCTCGCAGCTTGGATGACGTGGAAATGCGCTGTTGTAGATATTCCTTACGGAGGAGGAAAAGGTGGAATAGTCTGTAACCCAAAAGAAATGTCTGATAATGAGCTAGAACAAGCTTCTAGAACCTTTATAGACAGAATCTCAAAATATATAGGCCCGAATCAAGATATACCAGCTCCAGATGTAAATACCAACCCACAGGTTATGGCCTGGATGATGGACGAATATGAAAAGATAACAGGTGAAAATAATCCTGGTGTAATAACAGCCAAACCTCTTGAAGTAGGAGGATCTAAAGGAAGAGGAGAAGCAACAAGTAGAGGAGCAATTTATACAATTAGAGAAGCAGCTGATAGATTAGGTATGGATCTTAAAAATTCAACAATGGCAATACAAGGTTTCGGGAATGTAGGTTCTCATTTAATGAGAATAGCTGAAGAAATGGGCATTAATGTAGTCGCAGCAAGTGATTCAAAAGGCGGTATCTACGATACTGATGGACTATCTTACGAAAAAGCAACTGAAGCTAAACAAAAGAACGGTAAAATAACCGATTACAAAGGAGTTAATGAATTAACAAATGAGGAAGTATTAGAATTAGACGTTGACATACTTGTACCATCAGCAATTGAAAATGTTATTACTGAAGATAATGTAGACGAAATAAAATCAGATATAGTTGCTGAGGCAGCAAATGGACCAGTAACTCCAGCAGCAGATGAAATATTATACGAAAAAGACATCTTCCAGATACCAGACTTCCTATGTAACGCAGGAGGAGTAACAGTATCCTACTTCGAATGGGTACAAAATAGATACGGATACTACTGGGACATGGACACCGTAAGAAGCAGACTCGATGATAAAATGACTCCAGCATTCAACGCAGTATATAAGAAAGCCGAAGAAGATAACCTACACATGAGAGATGCAGCCTACGCCGTATCAGTTAAAAGAGTTCTAGACGCCATGAGATATAGAGGAGAACTTTAAAAATTATTAATATCTCTCTTTTCTTCTTATCAAAAAAAAAATTAATTAACCCTACTCTCGATAATTGATTTTGAAGAACTTCTAACAGCTCTACTGGAACTAGTACTACCTTCCCAACCAAGATCCTTCAGTTTAGAGATGTCCAAAAGCATCTTTTTGACATCACCTTTCCATCCACGACCATCTATACCACCAGTGTAATTATATTCAACTTTTTCTGGATCGATCCCCATTTCTTCCGTAACGATATCAGCTATTTCTGTGACATTAATAAGATCATTAGATCCGATATTATAGATTTTTGATCTATTGGATTCAGCATTGTTAATCACATACTTCATTGCATCAATACATTCTGATATAGGCAAATAAGATTTTGCTTGACTACCATCGCCAAGAATTTCTAATTCTCTAGGATTTTCTTCTAATTTATCAATAAAGTCAACTATTACTCCATGCCCTTTTTCACCAATAATATTAGCCAGTCTAAAGATCCAGGAATTCATCTCAAAAGTATGATCATAAGCTGATATAAAGGATTCAACAGATAGTTTTGATGCACCATATATGGATATGGGGTTTGTAGGATGATTTTCTGGGGTAGGAATTTTTGCAGGCCCATAAACAACGGATGAAGATGTAAAAGCAATATTATTAATATTAAAATCCTTCATAACATCTAAAAGATTTTTGGCCGAGTGAACATCCTTAAATTGAGGATCAGTATCTTTCTCCCCGATCTTAACATCAGGATTAGCTGCAAGATGAAAAACTAAATCGATCCCAGGATCCAAGAATTTTTTCAACTGCTCTTTATTAAGAAGATCTCCTTCTTCAAAATAGAAATCATCATTATCTCGGAATTCTTCAATATTACTTAACTTACCAGTAGAGAGATTATCATAAACAAAAACCTTATTGTCCTTAATTAAGTCCTTGATAAGATAAGAACCTATAAATCCCGCGCCTCCTGTAATTACAATATTTTTATTCTTGAGTTTCAAAATCCCACCATAAATTTGTGTATCTTCAGATTTTTAATCTTAACTAATTTTAAAATAAATCCAGAATAAAATAGAATGGATGATATTTGAGAAATTATTGAAACTTTGGTGATCTAATGGTTAGAACAGTAGGATTAGATCCTGGAACAAAAAGTATGGATATTTGTGGTATAGAAAATGGTCAAGTGTTTTTTGAAAAGGTTTTAGAAACTTCTAAGGTTGCTAGTAATCCTGAGATCTTGATACAAACTTTGGAGAATTTAAAACCTTTAGATCTTATTGTTGGCCCGTCTGGTTATGGTGTTGAGCTTACTTATTTGGATAGTATTCCTGAAGAGAAGCTTGAGGATTGGTACTATCAGTATGTTTTACTGACTAACAAGGAGTATATTGAAGATGCAATTAAGGAGGATGTGTTTGGTGCTTTGCTTTATTATGCTATGGCTGAGTCTGTAAAGGAGATGAAGGCAAGAGATTGGCCGGTTTGCTTTATTCCTGGTGTAATTAATCTTCCAACTGTTCCAAATTATCGGAAAGTTAATAAACTTGATATGGGTACTGCAGATAAATTGGCTGTAACAACTTTAGGTGTTCAAGATCAGTCAGTTAGGAATGATATTAATTATTCTGATGTTTCTTTTATCCTGTTAGAGATGGGTTTTGGCTATAATGCGGTGATGGGGGTTGAGAATGGAGTTCTGATAGATGGTATTGGTGGAACTACTATTGATGGGCCAGGATTCTTAACTATGTCTAGTATGGACTTAGAACTGGCTCAGCTTGGAAAGAATTGGGAGAAGAAGGACGTTTTTTTAGGCGGTGCTTCTACTATATCTGGAAAGGATACGCCTTCTGATCTAATTAATTGTTTGGAGAAGGATTTTAGGTGCCGTTTGGCTTGGGATTCTATGATGGAAGGTATTGAAAAGGCAGTAAGATCTATGATGGTTTCTGTTGAAGATCCTGATAAGATTTTAGTTTCAGGTCGGTTAACAAGGATTGATGAAGTTAGAAGTGAGTTGGAAGATAGATTGGATCTGGAACTTAGGTTAATTGATCAGGTTGAGGGGGCTGAGTCTGTGAAAAGAACGGCGCAGGGTTATGGAGTTATTGCTGATGGTCTTGCTGCTGGTGAATTTAGTGATTTAGTAGATCATATGAGAATAAGAGATGGTAAGGGATCCTGTATTGATCATATTTATCATCCTAAAGGCGTTTCTATAAAGGATAGGTTTGTAAAATTTAAGTCTCAATAAACATGAATGTATATCAAAACATTTATATGTTTATTCAGGTAAGCTTTTATCAGGGAGGGATAATTTTGGAAGTTGAAATAGAACAGTTTGAAGGAGCAACCTTTCTTGCCAAAGGAGAATCAAACCACTGGAGTGTGATGGATACTTCTAAAGATAATGATGGATCAGAGGGTGGTTCATCTCCAATGGAGATGCTTCTTATGAGCATGGGAGGATGTACCGGTATAGATATTCATTCAATATTAAAAAAGATGCAAATAGATTACAATGATCTTAAAATAGAAATATCGGGAGTTAGAAGAGATGAACATCCGAGAGTTTTTAAAGAAATTGAATTTCATTATAAGGTATTTGGAGAAAATATTTCGGAGGATAAAATTGATAGAGCCATAGATTTATCTCATGAGAAGTATTGTTCTGCAATTAATACAGTAAACGATGATATTGATATAGATTATAGTTTTGAGATAATTGAGGAATGAAATGTCAGTAAGTAAATCCAAGAAATATATTGTGGATATGGGTTATAGGGAAGTAGTAATGAGTATCTCAATTCTAATAGTGGTTTCTTTATCTTTGATTTTATATCCAGGTTCAGGGAATCTTACGGAAGGACTTCGAGGTAGTGTAGATGTGGCTGATTTATTTTTGTTTGGTTTAGTTGTGACTTTGGGGGCGGCTGTGAAGGGAGTTTCCGGTTTTGGTTATGCTGTTATAACTACTCCAATAGCGGCAACTATTATTGATCCGACTATAGCGATTGTTGTTTTATCTGTTCCTCCATTAATGCTGAATATCTTTCAGGTAGGAGAAACTAATACTGGTCTTAGATTTATTAGGGAAGAATGGAGTCTTATTTTATTAGCTTTAATAGGATCTTTTATAGGAGTTTATTTCCTAACTTCTTTTGAAACTGGACCTGTAATACCTTTTATTATGGGGATAGTTGTTCTTGGGTATGTGGTATTCCAAGTATTTCAGAAATTTGTAGTTATAGAAAAGGCAGATCATCCGGTTTTAAAAGGCCTCATTGGAGTTTTAGAGGGTTTTTTTCTGGGAGCTGCAAATTTAGGTCCTTTATTGCCAGCATATCTCCACACTTTTGAAAGAGATACTGAAAGGTATATTGGAGGTTTATCCATTGTATTCACTTTTATTTTTGCTCAAAGAATAATCCAAATGCTTTTTTCAGGATTAATGACTTCTTATTTGCTATGGTTAGGTTCAACAATTTCTATAATTACATTAGTTGGTCTAGGTATAGGAACGATTCTAAGAAAATTAGAAATAAATCAAGAACTATTTAATTGGATAGTGGCAGGGATATTATTCGTTATAAGTATGAATATATTTAGAAATACATTGCCAGCAATAATTAAGATGATATAAGGGATAAGATGAAATGTAGGTATTGTCATAATGAGCTGGAACGACCGGGGGATTACTGCCAGGTTTGTGATAACTCTAATACAGATGTTTTGGGGGTTTATTTTGGCGAAAAAATTCGCATCTATATTTTTTATGAGGAGAAATTGATTGGGGAAGAAGTTGTTGACCCAATAGAAACCAAGGAATCCGATAAAGTTTCCAATATATCTGAAAGGAATAATTCTGAATTGATCTCGGAGATTGTTCATCGTAAGAGGCCTGAAATGGTCCTAGTCTCAGGTATTGTTCCTTTAAAGGTATTAAAATTATGGGAAACCAATTTTAAGTATACAGATAGCTTTAATAATCCTGATAAATTTGTAAAATCTGTAAAAAACTATTTAAATGAAGAAAATTTAGGAAAAGTAGACTTAGATCCAAATCAAAAGGTTGGTGGTAAACATAGTACAGTTATCGGAGACAAGAAAGGAAATAAAGTCCTAAAAGAAATTGCTAGGTCTCCTTTCGTTAAGAAAATAATTCCTGGACCGATAAGTGGATCACATTCTTCGAGCACACAAGGATTTTCCGCCAAAATTGGTAGATCAGATACTAATGGCAATTTGAAGGTCTTATTTAAAAAAGGAGCTACAGTACAGGATTTGAGAGTTGTTACTACTGCTCATGATCGTGATTCTGGAAATAAAGTTTCTAAAGATCTATCTAATAGAGTTAGTTCATAGAAAACATTTTTTAAGTATCAATTAATCTTAAATTTATGTCAATAATTAATAAGATTAAAAGAAATTTAAAAAATTTTAAGCGAGCAATTCTTTTAATTATGGGCAAATCCAAAGTCAACAAGGGTTTAAAGCTAGAAAATGATGATAAATTTAGAGAGGCAGTTCAATTTTATAGCGATCAAATTGACGCTGAGAATGATAATTATATGAAGGCTTTTTACTTTATGAGAAAAGGAATTTGTCTAACAAAGATTTCCGATGATGAAAAGGCCATTGAAAATCTCAAAAGAGCAAATAATTATGCTTTAGAAGTCGGCGACGATTCTCTAATCTCGAATACCTATCTGATTCTAGGGGATTTATTGAGACGAAAAGATAAGAATCGCTCTATAGAGAATTATAAAAAAGCTTTAAAGAGATCAGAAGAAAATGAAGCTACTGGATCAGCCCATTTAGGAATTGGAGAAATAAAGAAAGATGAAGATAAATATGAAAAGGCAGAGAAAAGAATAAATAAAGCCTTAGAATTCTTTGATGAAGATAATTTTGTCGAAAGAAGAGATGCCCTGAATAAATTGAAAGAAGTTTACGAGGAAGCTGGAAACCAAGAAAAATTAGATAAAGTAATTAAACGAATTGAAAAGCTTAAAAAAGAAAACTAGCCTAAGAAATTTCTTATCTTGGCAGCTTGCTCAACTTCCTTTTTCATCTCCCTTAGGTTATTTTCTTGAAGAATTTTATTTGATATCTCTTTATGCTTCTTATTGATATCAGGATCAACGTATTCTTTGGCTTTTTGTATATCCTTTTTGAGAAACGAGAACTTTTCTAAGGCTTTTTCATTGTAGAATTTTAAAGAGTCATTTAAGTCAGTTTCAAGTTTTGGGAATACTTCTTCCAATAAGTAATCCATATCATTTTCATTTAAAGCGCTTAGTCCAATTATTTCAGGCGGTATACCTATAGAGTATAAAGATGCTGTAAATTTAATGGCTCTTGGAAGTTTAATACTTTCATCTTCACCATTTATTTCTCTTGAATATCCGAATAATCCTACGTGTAGTTTCCTAGATCTTCTAGACGGTATTGAGTGTGAAATATGGTTAATTGTTTCTGCTAGCTCTTTTATATTCTTTCTATATTCAGTGCTTACTTTTTCTATAATACTTAGACATTTTTTTTCATTTACTATTTGAGCTTTTCCACTGTTCTTTTCCTTTATCTTTTGGACTGCCTTTCTAACTTCCTTTTTATCATGATCATATTTGAATGCTGACTGTATTGTAAATGTTTGTACTGATGGGTATTGCTTCATCGAATTTTCTACTCTTTCTGGGCTAAGGTTGCCTCTGAAAGGTGCTGATCCTGTTCCTATCATTGGATAAATCTCTGTGGAAATTCTTTGATTAAGTTTTTCTAGTTTGGATAGGGATATTTTGTTTATTAGAACAGCTGGTATTAACCCATAGTTGAGGGCGGGATCTGATCTTGCTAAAAATACTCTCTGATTTTCAAGTTCTTTGTCTCTAAGGAAGTCTTCGACTATACTGTGGGCGTTGAGCATATGTTTCTTTTCTTCGATTAGTGGGATAACGTTTATTTGGTCTGGTTTTATTTCACCTACCCATTCTTCTATGGAGGCATCAAAGGGGCGGTTTTTTCCTTTTCCAGAGACTATCTCCTTGTAATAGTGATATACTCTTTGAAGGTCTCTAGCACTTGTAGTCATTGGTAATATTGTTTCGAATATTGGTGGACTAACGTTGTCATAAAATGCTTGAGCGGTGTCAAAAGATCTGGGAATATTTTCTAGTATTTCAAGGATTGCTTTTTGTTCTACTCTTTCATATTTGGGGTTGGGTACTCTTATCGTTAATCTTAAATCGTTCCCTAAATTATTTTCTTTAAAGTATTCTGGGTTTTCTTCTAATAGTTCTCTCACTACGGATCTGCTTGCTTCTTTTCCTTCTATATCCCACATTTGCTCATCGCAACCTAATTCCGAGTAAGTGTATAAGGCTTCATGTACCTCTGCTTTTCCATGTAAAGTTTCTGGATCTTTACTGAAGTCTGGAACAGTTGCGTTGTCTGGATGTTGAGTTGACATGCATCTAGGAATATTGTTTTTAGCCATTTAATCACCTTTATTCACTTATTTTGTCTTAATTAGTTGTTGGGTATTTTTCAGAGATTTAATATCTCTTAATCCCTCCAGTTTTGTAACTTGTATAATTTTTGAAGGTAGAGTTCCAATATATGATGAATTTATTTTTGATATTTCACGTTTCAATACGATATGATTGTTATTTAACCTTTTATATATCCTTTCCCAATAATAATTGTATAACTAATGAAATGGAATACCAACCAATCGAGGAAATTAAAACTTTTGTTCCGGTTATTAATAAAATATCGATGAATAATTGAAGTATTTTAAAACCAATAAATTAAAGGGTGTTAAATTTTGAGTTTAAGAGATAAAATATTTGGAAAGGAAGAAGAACAAGAAGAATTTACAGAAGAAGACGAAGAAGACCTGCTCGAAAAAATTTGCGAAGAGAAAAATTCAAAAAATAAAAAGATTTCTAAAAAGATTTTAACTATAGGAAAAGAATTACTTTATCTAAATCCTGAAGAAGCACTTTCAGATACGGAGGATCATTCCCCTGAAGAACTAAAAAAGAGAGCGCAAGAAATTGAAGATAAAAATCCATTACTAGCTAAAAGAAAATACTTTCAGGCTTTTCAAAAGATCCTATATGATAATTCAACTGAAGGGAAAAAGCCAACAAACTTTAAAGATTTTATTGAGGAGACTTTAATGAATTTAGCTAAAATAAGTGAAAAATTAAGTAAAGAGTTTAAAGGATCTGAAGAAGAGCTTAAAAGTAAGAAATTTGAAGAAAAAAGTAAAATAATATTGGAATCAATAGATAACTTGGAAGAATTTTTAACAGTAGCTGAAAAGTTTTATTCTGAATTGGCAGAGAAAAAGAGAATAGAGGAATTGGAAAAATCAGAAATTTAGGGATTTTTACCGATGAAAGTCAATGTTGCGAGTTCCCGAATTCCGAAGGATCTTAGTGTCTTTGGGTTCAGTTCTTGCAATAGGTTTCCCATCTTTAAGAACTAAAATTCTCGAAGCATTTGTTCTTAAGGCATTAAATAGATCATTACTATTATATACAACTAGTGATCCTTCGTTCCCCTCTTTTAACCCGTAATCATTGGCTTTGAATATACTTGCATTGTTATGGGTAATCATTTTCCATAGAGTTGAGACATCACTGTATCCGCTCATATGAGCATAATGTACTAAAATATAGGCTGCATCTAGCATATCAGCTTTTCCATAATGGTACCAAGGGTCCATAACGGAATCATGTCCCATTCCCACATTAATATTGGCTTCTAATAGCTGATCTATTCTTGTATGTCCTCTTCGCCTGGGATAATCATCATAGCTCCCCTGTAGAACAGAATTGTCAGGAGGATTTGTAATAATACTTATATTGCTTTCTTTAATTATGCTAATGAGTTTATCGGCATATGAATTATTGTAGGAATGCATAGCTGTTGCGTGACTTCCAGTTACGATTTCACCTATTTCTCTTTTTATGGCTTCACTAGCTAGGACTTCTGTAAAACGGGAATTTGGATCATCGGTTTCGTCTATATGAATATCAACCAGTTTATCATATTTCTCGGCTAATTCTAACGCAAAATTTACATCTGCGACTCCATCTTCTCTTGTATGCTCATTATGAGGTATTCCACCGACTACATCGGCTCCCATTTCCATAGCTTCTCTATGAAGGTCTTCATTAATTTTACGTGTAAAAATTCCGTCTTGAGGAAATGCTACCACCTGTAAATCAACAATATCTTTAATTTCTTCTTTCAATTCGATTAAACTCTCAATTCCGATCAATGATTCTTCGGTGGAATCAGCATGGGTCCTAATCCTAGTAGTGCCATTAGAAGCATACCACTCTATAGTTTTTTTAGCTCGATTTTTAACTCCTTCTTTAGTTATATCTTCTTTTCGTTCTCCCCAGATCTTAATACCTTCAGCTAGGGTTCCTGAGTCATTCCATCTTGGTTCTCCCGCGGTTAAAGTAGCGTCTAGATGACAATGTGGCTCAGTTAGAGGGGGCGTAACTAATCTTTTATTAGCATCAAACCTAAGATCCTGATCAAAATCCTCTATATCCCCCTTACCAGCTTCACATATACGATCAATTACTCCATCTCTTATTTCAATATCAACGAACTTACTAGAATGATCAGAATTATTCTCGATATGAGCATTTCTAACAATAAAATCTTTAGATATGTTATTCATTATTTTTCCTCCAGAATGAATAAGAAAAAAAGAAAAATTAATTTATTATTCAAAAAATCCTTCTATACTTACTTTTTCAGCGTTCTCTTTTACTTTATGGCCTTTAAGTATTCCTGACTCTTCTAATCCATAGTGTCCAAGGATATGGACTATCATTGCTGCTATTATTCCATTTAGAGAGGTTAGTCCGGGTATGATCTGAGGTGCATCAACCCCTGGGATAAAGCTACCTGCAGTTAGTGTAGCTATTGCTCCTCCAACTATATATGCTATTATAGAAATCCATCTTATATTAGCAAATTCTATGTCTTTCATTTTTGGGACGTCCATTCTCCATCGGATTAGGAAGTCTGCAATTATTACTCCACCGAGTGGTGGGACATATTGTCCGAGGGAGGATAACCATGGTATTAGGAGGTCTCCCGCACCAGCTAAAGCTAGAATAATACCTAGTGCTCCACCAGTTAGTATAAATGGCCTTTTCCTATCAAAGTTGAAGGCTTCACTTCCTGCAACTCCGAATGCATATGCTGCATTATCATTTGTCGTCCAAACATTAAGTAGTAAGGCAATTAATCCTACTAAAGCTAATCCTTGAGCAGTTAATACTGCAAATAGATCTCCACCTGTTTTTGGGTATACGGCTCCTCCAACGGCTCCACTTATAAATAGAAATCCGTTCCCAAGTAGGAAAGCAATTAATCCAGCCCAGAAACCAGTTTTAGTAGTCTTTGCGAATCTTGCCCAATTAGGGGCTTGTGATCCACCACTAATAAAAGTACCTACTACGATTGTTACTGCCGCTCCAAAGGATAAACCTCCTTCTCCTCCTGCTTCAAGGAGTCCACTTATTCCTCCGGCATCTCCTATTGCTATGAATATGGATAAAGTTCCTATGATCACTAATGCCGGTACTGAAAATTTTGAAAGTTTCTCCATTCCACTATAACCAAAGTAAGCTGTAGACAGATGTAGTATTCCCCAAATTAATAGTAAAGCACTAACACCCATTCCGGAAACGCCGAAGTAGTCTGCCATTGGTAGTGCTATCATTGGGATAGTGACTCCGAACCATCCGACTTGTGTTCCTCCTAGAAGTAGATCTGCGAACTTAGCTCCTATTCTCCCAAAGGTGTACCTGGCTAGTAGAACAGTGGTTAAACCAGTTTTTGCACCAATTGCGCAAAGAGTTGCTACGTAAATTCCTAAGATAATAAATCCGACTATCATTGCTGGTAGCATGTTTGCGAATCCCATGGAATTACCGACATCGGCTCCTGCATACATGGTTCCAACGAAGAAAACAAATCCCAAGAGAACTGCTGAGATACTGAATAAACCTTTTCTTTCAGTTTCTGGTACGTGGTCTATCGGCCAATCTGGATCGGGTAGTTCTTCTTTACCAAAAATGAACCTTCTCAAACTAGAAGATCCTGAGTCCGACAAAAGATCACCACAAGAATTGCATATACATTCAGGATTTTTAAATATTAGGTTTAAGAAGTGAATCTTTGTCGAAAAGTTAGTTATTACTTCCCCAGGTCCACCATTTATTTCCACCAAAATTCCATAT
>CAYTEI010000011.1:17303-17698 GCA_964436705.1 uncultured Thermococci archaeon | reverse complement strand
AAACCAGATCCCAATAGCCTGTGAAAGCATATAATGCAAACCAAGACTAGTTAAAATACCAAGAATAATGAAATTTATAGCCATTCCTCCTGATCTGACTAAATGATCTCGCACTAAAGATCTCAATAAGAATATAATCCCTTCTGTATCTCTATCCTTAAAAGTCCAACTCTTATTTATGAAAAAACTTGATATTAAACCGATCTCTATAGCTATTAGCCCTGATAATAAATAATGAAAGTTACCAAAATTAGTCAACAAATATAAACTGAGCAGGTTAACAATTGCACCCATTCCACCAGCGAAGACAAATTTCATAATACGTATCAGTTCTCCAGTTCTATGCGTAAGGTTCAAAATATGTTTTAGATAATTTACGAGTTTATGCTCTATAC
>CAYTEI010000011.1:15979-17239 GCA_964436705.1 uncultured Thermococci archaeon | reverse complement strand
GAGTATTTCAATGAGGATTCTATATCCGATTGGGTTCAGATGTGAATTTTGGATAATATTCTTCTCAAAGGCAAAAAAACCAGATTTAATATCTTTGATTTCTCTGATATCTCTAAATAAGGTTTTAGCCATAATATCGACTAATTTTATTGATATTTTCCTAAAATAGCTATTACGATTATTTTGAGGTTGACTTCCCACAGCAATATCTTTTCCGTTTTCTAACTCGGAAACTAATTCAGGAATCTTTTCAGGTGGATGACGTAAGCTAGAATCCATTACTACTATGGTATCATAGGAAGTTTTCTCTATGGATCTTAAAACAGCGGATGAAGCCCCTTCATTTTTTTCTCTCATTAGAAATCTAACAGGATGTTCATCTGAAAGTTTGTCAAGTTCTTCTTTATCTTTTGAATTTTTTGTTACTAAAAAAACTTCATACTGATAATTCAAAGGATCTAGAGAATTTTTTATTCTTTCTACCAAACTAGCAACATTTTCTGATCCATTGTGCAAGGACATCAATATGGAAATCAAAAGAACCTACCTCCGCAACGATACTTTATTTATTCAATTAGTAATGAACTTATAAAATGTTATTCACAATAATCAAAAGAAACCTCGAAGGGTTTAGGAATCTTTCGGTAAATATTAGGTTATATTTTTATAATTTAAATTTGGGCGGAATTAAGGAAGTTATTTTGAGTATTTAAAAAACATAGGTAATAAAGTCTGGTTTGATTATTCTTGGAGGCCTGGTTTTTCGGATAATAATTGAAGAGTTAATCGGATAGATCATCATATTTTCTAATTTCTTCTAAACCTTTCTTTAATGTTTCAATGGCCTTTGTGTATTCGCTTAAATTTAGATGTTCGTTTGGTGAATGATCAAGACTTGAGTCACCGGGACCGTATGCTATCGTGTCTACGTTGTATTTTGGTCCTAGAATATTCATATCTGCTGTACCGGTTTTCTTTTTAAGCTTTGGTTCACCGCCTTTGTTTCTTATAGTTTTTATAAGACTTCTTACGAGTGGGCTTCTCCTTGTTACTTTATAAGATGGTAGAGATTCTATTACTTCTCCATCGAATTCAGCTTCATAATTCTTTGGAGTTCTTATATTGACTATCATTTCTCCATAGAAATCATGTTCCCTTTCGTAGGATTCAAATCTTTTTATTCTTCCACTTGGTGTATTAAATCCATCAGAACTTATAACTAATATATACTTTCCATCATAAGATATATCAACATCATTG
>CAYTEI010000011.1:4603-15969 GCA_964436705.1 uncultured Thermococci archaeon | reverse complement strand
TCACTTATCTTTAGCCATTTATCTATAAGTTTTTCGGCAGCTCCTTTATCACCCATACTGCCATGAAATCTTTCAACTGTTTCCTCGAACTTAATGATCATTGTACCTTTATATCCAATTGTTACCCCTTCTGATCCACTTGGTTCCCCAATAATAATATAATCAGGTTTTTCTTCTATTTTAAGGTTTTTAGCTCCTTTTGAAGATCCTTCCTCCTCTACTAATCCAGCGAAGATTAGATTAGCATCACTCTCTAGAAAAGTGAAAAAGAACGTTGCCAGAGATCCCTTAGCGTCTACACTCCCACGACCCCAAAGATCATCATCTTCAACTCTGACCGGGATAGAACCAGTAACAGTATCCATATGTCCAGCTAATAAAATATTAGGCCCTTTACCACTTTTTTTAGCAATTACATTACCTACATCATCTATAATTGCATTTACTCCATAATCTTCAAATTTATTAACTAAAAATTCTGCTACTTCTTTCTCTTCCCCAGTAGGGCTAGAAATTGCCACTAATTCCTTTAAGAATTCTTTTTTCTCTTTTTCATCAATCTCCAATGTCATTTAATATCTCCTCGATTTTTTCTTTAAGCCAGTTTATTTGATCTTTAGTAACTGTTAGGGGTGGTAATAATCTTATGATCCTGTTTCCAGAAACTCCTGCGATTATTCCTTCTTCCTGTAATTTTGGCATGTATTTATCGACTGTATCCTTCATTATTGAACCCTTCATAAGTCCTTTTCCTCTTGTCTTTATTATTTCATCACTATCTATTTCAAAGGATTTTTCAGGAATTTTATCGAGTAAATTGTTTTCTCTTATAATTTTTAGTGTAATTGCTGCGGCTTTACTAGCTAATGGATTCCCTCCAAAAGTACTTCCGTGTTTACCTTTAGGTATATCGAAGTTACACATGGTTAAACCTATTGGAACTCCATTGGCTAATCCTTTTCCCATTGTTACTATATCTGGTTCCACATCGTAATGATTTATTGCTAAGAACTCGCCAGTACGAAATCCGCTCTGTATCTCATCATCTATAAGCATTGCACCAAAATCTTCGGTTAAGTCTCTTATCGTATTTACAAATTCCTGTTCTGCTGGAACAATACCACCTTCGCCTTGTATCGGTTCTAATATAACGGCGGCAGTATCTTCATCAATTGCTTTTTTAGCTTCCTCTACATTATTATATGGAATATGATTAAAACCCTCTACTAAAGGTTCGAAGTCATTTTTATACTTTGATTTCCATGTAGCGCTTAACGAGCCAAGGGTTCTTCCGTGGAAAGCGTTTGTCATTGAAACAATTTTTTGTTTACCAGTTTTTAGTCTTGCAAATTTAATTGCTGCTTCAACGGACTCAGTTCCCGAATTAGACATAAAAGAATAATCGAAATCAACGAAATGAGATATTTCCTTAAGAAATTCCTTTTTTTCATTATGATCAAACATAGGGCCAGCAACCATAAGTTTTCTAGCTTGTTCACTAATTACATTAGCTAATTCTTCATTTGAATGTCCTAGAATCGCTACTCCGATACCCGTTAATGCATCGAAATACTTATTACCTTGATCATCCCGAACAAATGCTCCATTACCTTCTACGAGTCTCATTCTTTTATTATAAATATTTACTTCCTTCAATGTATCACCGTCTTTCCATTAAATCCAACTATACTTACCTTATTAACCCTATCTTCAAGAGCTTTTTCAGCCATCATGATCTTTCTTTTCATACCGCCCCTAGCGAACTCCTTATACTCATCAAGATTATCAATGTTAATTTCATCAATAATTTCATTATTCGCAAGGAAAGCAGTATTACTTAAAAAAGTAAGTTTTTCTGCTTGTATTTTAGAGGAGATCGAGTATGCCAATTTATCACCATCTATATTTAAAGGTTGAGAGGATTCTCCCATAGCAATAGGTGCTATAACAGGGAAACCGATTTTTTCAATATTTTTTATATCTTCTTCATTAATTTGAGTTATCTTACCAGATTGATCATCTCTTATAACCTTCTTTTTCCCATCTATAACTGCTTTGAGCAGTTCCTTTCTTTTTGCTTTTATAATGCCTGAGTCTAGACCACTTAATCCAATGGCACTAATCCCATTACTCTGTAGATATGACACTATTTCCTTGTTTGCTTTCATCATAGCCATTAAGAAAATTTCCATATCCTCTTTTGGCGTATATCTAAATTCTACTCCGGAAAGACTTTGAACCATTTTAATATCTTCTCCAAGTCTCTTAAAAAGGTCATTTACGTAATCTGATCCTCCATGAACTATTATATCAGAATTTAAAACCTTATCAAATTTCTCTATATCGTCTAATACTGCTCCTCCAACTTTAACTACTTCCATATTATCACTGAATTACACTGGATATACTGGGAATTTTTTTAACCCAGTTGTTTCATCGAATCCATACATAATATTCATATTTTGAACGGCCTGACCAGCTCCACCCTTGATTAGATTATCTAGAGCTGAGAAAACCACGACTCTATCATTTCGTTCATCATGAGCAAAGCCAACATCCACAAAATTACTTCCTAAAATGTACTTAGGATCCGGATTTCTTTGAATTCCGCCTTTTTCTTTGACAAACCTTATAAAATGCTCATTAGAGTATTCTTGAAACTTTTTGTAGAGATCAGGCTTTTTTGTCTCCATTTCTATATGAATAGTAGCTAGTAAACCTCTTACCATATCTACTGAATGAACTGAAAACTCTCCCTGTATCCCAGTTTCCTGAATCACTTCTGCTTCATGTCTGTGATGATATTCCTCATAGGCCCTCACAACTGAACTTCTCTCAGGATGTGAAGACATTATATTATCTCTTCTTCCACCAGCACTCGAACTAACTTTCAAATCCACTACTGCCTCCTCTATATTGTCGTTCCTAAATGGGTAAAGCCCTAGTACAGCACTAGTTGCATTACATCCGGGATTCGCAACTAAATCTGCCCTCTTGATCTCATCTCTATGGATCTCAGGAAGACCATAAACTGCTTCTTCAATCAGACCAGGTCTTTCATGTGTCTCATAATACTCTTCATACAGATCTTGAGTAACTCTAAAGTCCGCACTTAGATCTATAACTCTTGAATCTTCAAAGTAATCATCTATTAGATCCATGGAAACTCCATGCGGAACAGCCATAAATACTAGATCCACATCAATTCCCTCTAGATCATCCGTGAATCTTAAATCTAAACCCCTTAAATTCGGATGAACTCGGCGAACTTTCTGTTTGGCAAATTTTCTTGAGGTTAACGCAGATATATTTACTTTCTGATGATTTGCAAGTAATCCTATTAGTTCTCCCCCAATATATCCACTGGCACCTACGACTGCAACATTTATCATTCTTTACCCTCCTTAATAGCGTAATCAACAAGTTTTTGAGCTATATCCACTCCAGTGACTCTTTGGGCATTCTTAAATTCCATGTTTGGATTAACCTCATTCACTAGTAAACTATCATCACTCTCGAAGAGGTCTATTGCAAGTGCTCCTTCCCCGAAAGATTCCCAAGCTTCTAAAGAAGCTTCTTTTACTTTTTCATCACTGCAATCAGTAGCTTCACCACCTCTTGATGTATTAGTTATCCAATGATCCTCATTTTTCCGATAAATAGCTGCTATGTATTCACCATCAATTACGTAACTTCTAATATCTCTTTCAGGTTTTTCAACGTAATCTTGATTATAATAAATACTATACAAAGGATTCTTCATCCATTTTCTATGACCAATAATCCCTTCGGCAGCCTCTCTATCGTTAACTTTACTAACCATTCTACCCCAACTACCGAAAATAGGCTTCATAACCATTGGATAACCAAGATCCTCTGAAGCATCCACTGCACTATCCTCATCAAATGCAACATTCCAATCAGGAATTTTAGAATTGCCTTCAAGATTTAATGTGGAAAGCAATTTATCCCCTGACTCAAGAATAGTTCTAAAGGAATTAATTGTAGGAATCCCCTGTTCTTCAAAGAGTCTTGAGATATATAATGTGTTAAAGTAACTTGCATTTCTAATTAAAACTACATCTAAGTCGTAGTCTTTTGGGAATCGAGTTTCTTCGTCATGGATCATTACGCCTTCATGTCCCGATTCCTCTACTTTATCTCTCAACATTATCTCTTCTTTTCTTTTAATCGTATAACTTATTCCAACTTTCATGATTTTTTTCTCCAAGTTTAGAAATTTTAAAGGTTTAAATTAATTAGACTAAAGTATAAATAGATAAATAGATGTTTATTCTCCCCAGTCTTCTTGTACTTCTGGTACTTCTTCGAGTATAGCTGGATCTGTGCTGTAGACTTCTAAGTCGGAGTCGCAGACTTCACATTCTACTATTTCATGTACTTCTGCTCCATCGATTTCTACAGCGGTACCACATACAGGGCAATCGGCTGTCATATTCTCTCACCTCCTTTTAATTTTTTTAGGTTATGAATTAATATTGTAGACTTTAATGCAGAGTTTAGGATATTTGTATTATATAGTAGATATCGGGTAGTCAAATGCTTAATACCCTAAGAAACCATCGATAAGAATATCACTTTTTAACGCGCTTAGCCTTAATCTCAGAAATGATTCCATCGGTAACTTCTTCGGTAGAACTGTTTCCATCTAGATCGAAGGTTAAATCTCCCGATCTAACATATGATCTTACTGCATCCCAAACCAGATCCCCATCTAGGTCTAAATAATTTAACATCATTGCACTGCTTAGAATACTTCCAATAGGGTTTGAAATTCCATTTCCGGCAATGTCTGGAGCGCTTCCATGCATAGGTTCAAATAATGCAATTTCATCCCCATAGTTCTCTGTAGGTATTATACCAATACTCCTAGCATGAATAGAAGATAGGTCCGATATTATATCTCCAAATAAGTTTTCACTAAGCATTACTTGATGATCCCAGAAATTATTAACTACTTGGATTGTGAAAGCATCAATAATCCCTTCATTAACATTAATACCACGGTCCTCTGCTATCTTCATCACTATTTTCCTGAAGAATTTGTCTCCTTGTAATACATTGGCTTTATGAACAAGGGTTATCTGATTCGATCCGATCTGTTCAGCTATATCAAATGCAAATTCTGTTATCCTCTCACTACCTTGTCTCGTGATTACTCTAGAATCTTCTACTCTATCTCCAGTCCTCTCATATTCACCTGAATATAGGCCTTCGCTGTTCTCTCTTACTATGTAAACTTCCTTATCATTCCATAGATCAGGTATAATCCTTAGATTGGCGTAAAGATCAAGTTCTTGTCTTAAGGTTAGTATCAGGCTTCTGTAGTCTGGTTCATCGAAAGGTGTTGTCGTTGATCCGAATAGTATGGCATCCATCCCACGTATCCTCTCTAACTCCTGTTTTCTTATAGGATCCCCATATTCTTGGAAAACTTGGTATCCTCCGTCAAATTCCTTAAATTCTATCTCATCAGTAACTGCTCTTACCACTCTTTTTGAAGATTCAAGTACCTCTTCACCGATCCCATCTTTACCAAGCACTGCTACTCTATGCATAAATCGCCTCTCCTTTCAATGTAGTTTAGTATACCGCCTTCTTCTATTATAGTGAATAAGAATCCTTCAACAGGATCAAATTCTCTTTTCTCGTCCCCATTCCTAATTACCCCAGTCTTCCAATCTACTTCGATGTTATCATCTTCATTTATCCAATCGGTATCTCCGATTAGTACTGGTATTCCTAGGTTGATGCAGTTTCTATAGAATATTCTTCCAAAGCTTTTTGCTATGATTCCTTGAACTCCAGCTGCTTTCAGTGATAGTGGAGCGGATTCTCTAGAAGATCCTATTCCAAAGTTATTACCACCCACTACTACATCACCTTCTTCAACTTCCTCTGCAAACTCTGGTCTAGCTTCTATAAATGGGATTTTTGCAAGTTCCTCCGGATCCTTAGTTAAATTATATCTACCTGGAGTTATCATATCTGTAGAAACATCGTCTCCGAATTTCCATACTTTGCTCATAGTATCTCCTCCGGATTAGTTATTTCTCCATAGAGTGAACTTACGGCGGCTGTGACTGGATTTGATAGATAGATCTCTGCTTCTGGTGATCCCATTCTTCCTTGGAAGTTTCGATTGTTCGTGCTTAGGATTACGTCTCCTTCTCCTGCTACTCCCATATGTCTTCCTAAACATGGTCCACATCCAGGAGGTAGAATAGTGACGCCTGCATCGTTTAGGGTTTTAGCTATTCCTTCTTCAAGTATTCTATCATATATTTGTCTTGAGGCTGGTCCTACTAAAGTTCTGACATCTACTTGTTCTCCTTCTAGTATTTCAGCGGCTCTTTTGATGTGATCGAATCTTCCATTTGTGCATGATCCTATGAAGACTTGGTCAATTTCTCTTGTGTTGTTTGCTACTGTTCCGACGTTTGTTGGGTGGTGTGGTAGTGATAGTAGGGGTTCAATGTTGGCTAGGTCTATTGTTATTTCTTTTAGGTAGTCTCCGTCTCCGTTGTGGGTTCCATCGTTTAGTATTCCGGTTTTTGCGTTTGTTTCAGCGCTGAAGTTGGATATTGTCATTTTTTCGTCTGTTGACATTTCTTTGTGGCTTCCGAAGAATTCTAGGGCTTTGTAGTTCATGTTGTAGTCTCCGAGTTCTTGCATTAGTCTCATTATTATGTCCATTGCCATTACGTGGGCTCCTAGTCCTCCTTCTAGATCTATTCTAAGGCTTTCAGGCACTTTTAACCATGTTTTTCCAGTTCCAAATACTACTGCTACATCTGTCGCTCCCATACCTACTGAAAAAGCTCCAAAAGCTCCTAAAGTGGGTGTGTGAGAGTCGGCTCCTACTATTATATCTGCGTCATCTGCAAGCCCTTTCTCTGGAGCTACCTGATGACAGATTCCTTCTCCCTCGTACAAGGTAATATTGTGTTCTTCAGCGAATTCTCTTATCTCATTCTGTAAATTAGAATAATCCACAGCAGATGATGGATAAACATGGTCAAAGAAAACGTATGTATCCTCTGGTTTCTTCAGCTCGTCGAACTCTTCTTCAAAAGAACTAATGACTAATGGCATAGTTGCATCATGTGCATAAGTTAGATCCACTTCTTTTATAACCGATTCTCCTGTTTCTGCTCCTAGTATATCTTCAGCTATGGTTGACATGTTGTCCCTCCAATTTTTTTGCTTTTGAAATTAATTTTTCTTGAGTATAGGCTCCAGATGAATTCTTGATCGATTTTAGCAAATTGGATACTATCTTTTCATTCGTTGTTATATCGTTTCTGTTCAAGTGATATTTGACAGAATCTTTACCGGAGTAACTGTCTAAGAATATTTTTCTTTCTCTACCGAATTTTTCTGCTGGCATGAATTCGTAACTACCTGGGTTCTCGACTACAGCGGAAACATGTAAACCGGATTTATGAACGAAAGCGTTTTCTCCAACAATTGGGTAGTTATCTTGCACTTCCATTTCGGAGATATCTTGAATCATCTGGCTTAATTCACTTAATCGGTCTAATTCGTATTTGCTTATATCATAGTGATGTTTTAGTGTGGTTGATATTTGAGCTAGATCTACAATTCCGGATCTTTCTCCTAATCCGTTTATTGAAGCGTCAATTAAGCTGGCACCAGCTTCGATTCCCATAACAGCATTTGCTAGGGCCATACCTAGGTCGTTATGACAGTGTACGTTTGTTGGTACTCCGAGATCTACGACTTGGGTAACTGTTTTTTGGAATTCTAGTGGTTTTGAGCTTCCTGTGGTGTCTGCTACGCTGAATCTGTCGGCTCCGGATTCTTTTGCAACTTTTAGTGCTTTTTCAAGGTTATTCCATCCGGTTCTGGTTGTGTCTTCAGGTGTGAATCTTACGTTGAGTCCGTGATCTTTGGCGTATTCAATGGATTCTCTTATTCTGTCTAGTGCTTCGTCTAGTTCAATGTTGAATCGTTCTTGTAATGATTCATCTGATACGCATAGAAAGATTCCGACCCAATCAACATTTGATTCAATAGCTAAGTCGATGTCTTCTTTCATAGCTCTGGAGTGTGCAAGGAGATCTGCACTTAGATCTTCCCTAGAAATGTTTTGAATTCCTTCAAGAACAGAATTGCTTACTGCGGGATGGCCTACTTCTATAAAATCGATTCCAAATTCATCTAGAGACCTTGCTATCTTTAGTCTCTGCTCTGGTGTGTAGCTGACGCCTGGAGCTTGTGCTCCTTCTCGTAGTGTTGTGTCCAGTAATTTTATTTCCCTTAATATAATCACCCGCGATTACACATATCCAAATTCTTGATCCCTATAAAAGCCTTTTGGTTAGTACGTTAGTCGCGCCACAAAACTGAATAATTGATATTATACCAGACAAAATGAACAAAAAGACAAAACAGATAGGTATTTTATAGAATGAAACCGGCTATTATAATTATAATACCTATTATGGATGCGAAGATGGGTTTTGTATTCTTATCTCCTAATGGTAGGTTGATTAGGGCGGTTAGTCTTGGATAGAAGAATGATCCTGCTCCTATTGCGAATACGAATAATCCAACTGCTAGTAGGATGGGATCCATATTTTTTCCTCGAGGTTTTTTAGGTTTTCAATCTTATAAGGTTTTTTATAGTGGGTAGGGTTGTTAGAAATATTTAAAGATTTTTATTGGTTATTCGGTTTAGTATTATGTCTAGTTTTGTGTATGTAGAGTTTTTTTATGTTTAGAGATTTGTTAGGAGTTAGATGGATGTTGGTATTGCTGAGAAAGGGATTTATTTTTTGATTTGGTTGGTTTTGAGGTTGGTAGTTCTGAGTGTTTATTTGGGTTTTTGGGTTTTGTTCGGTTTTATGCATCTTCTCATGGCTGGATCTGTGTTTGGATTGTTTTTAGTGGTTTAATTGATTTGTTATTTGTTGGGTTTGGTTAATCTTCGCGTTCTTATTTGTTGTATAGGAAGATTGGGGATGTGTTCCTGGAGAAGTGTGGATGTTATGATCATAGGATTATTAGTAACTCCTATTTTCTTGTTCTCTTTTTAGGGGGCTAAGGTTCTAAGTAATCCAATTCATATGTTATTGATTAATGTTTACTTTGGTATCTGTTTCTAATAGTCTTGGTTCGGATTTGGAAGTAGATTTTGGTGAGTACTGTTTAGGTTTTTTTCTTGTTTATTGATGTTGATTTTTTGTTTAGTTTGTTTTTTCCTTTTCTGGTTATTTTGTATGAGTTATTGGTGGATTTTTTTATATAGTTTTTTCTTTTTAGTTTTTTGATTTTTTGCTTGATTTTTTGATGATCGTTTTTTAGTATGGTGCTTATTTGTTTTGGAGTTCCTTTTTCCAGTGCGATAAGGGTTTGCAATATTTCTCTATCGAGATCATCAATTGCCTTTATCTCCAAAAGAGACCCTCCATTTTACAACCCCTATGCATATTAAACCACATAGATTTAATTTTTATGGATAATTCTCCCTAATCTATGAAGACCACAAGAATTTTTTCACATGAGTAAAGAACTTCTATAGTTCCGAATAATTTTTAACGAATCGCGTAATAATAAAGAAAGAGAATAAAGCAGATCCCAATAAAGCTTTGAAATAATAAATATTAGGTGTGATACCATGGAAATAAAGATAAGAGGTGGTGGAGACGAGGTCGGTAGAAGTAATTATCATATTATCACTGATAAGAATGATTTTTTTGTGGATTGCGGTTTAAAACAGGAAACTCCAGTGAAATTTCCAGACTTCACCGATATAGGTAGGGAGCAGATAGATGGAGTTTTCATAACTCATGCGCATATGGATCACTTAGGTGGGTTACCCTATTTAGAGAGAAAAAATTACTTGAAAAAGGATGCGAAAATCTACGCAACCTATCCTACATCTGCATTAGCTGAGATATTGTTGTATGATGGGTTAAAGCTTCATAAGATTGAGTGTAATGAGCTTGACCGAGGCCAAAAATTCAATGAAAAAGACGTAGAAGCTGTTTTAAACCGGTTTAAGAATTTAGATTATGGTGAGCACTCAATAAATGATCTGAAAGTTAGGTTAGGAAGCAATAGTCATCTATTAGGTAGTACATGGATATCAATAACTCATAGAGGAAATAATTTACTGTTTTCTGGTGATCTTGGCGGGAGAAGCGGCCATCTTAAAGAGATTGAAGAACCTCCGAGATCTAATAACTTATTCATTGAATCAACCTATGGGGATACGCTACAGCATCCATCACTATCAGATGCAAGAAAAAAACTATTCCAAGTACTTCTTGAATCTGTTAAAAGTGGTAAACCAGTTCTAGTCCCAAGTTTTGCCGTAGGGAGGTCACAAGAAATTCTTCAGATATTGAGGGAAAGGGAGCATGAGTTACCAGATGAGACCGAAGTGATTTATGATGGAATGGTAGCTGATTCGATGAAGGTATATGAGACATTCGCAACTAATCTGTATATGAATGAGAAAATATTGAATTATAAGTTGAATAGTGGTGATTCGTACCCATTTATGCCTGGTAGAGCGTACCAACCGGAGACTAATGGGGAGAGAGACAGTATATTTGATGGAAGAAGCCCTAATATTGCGGTTGTTCCTTCTGGTATGTTGGAGGGGGGTTGGTCTCCATACTACCTTATCAGGATGGTTCAAAGATATGATGAGGCCACAATAGTCTTCCCAGGGTACCAGGTCGAGGGAACAGTCGGAAGACGAATACTGAACGCCAAGGAAGAAGGAAAAAATAAGGCAGATGTGACGGTGACTGCGTTAATGAGGGGGAAGTTTTCTGATGATCCTGATGCGGAGGGTTATGGTTTTCATGATAGGGATTTAGAGGTTCCTACGGGTTGGGTGGAGAGTATTGATGGGTTTTCGGCTCATGCTGATGGGAATTCTTTGTTGGAGTTTGCTAGGGAGTGTAATCCTAGTAGTGTTTATTTGGTGCATGGTGATGAGATGGCTGCTGGGGCTTTGAAGGATCATTTTGAGAGCAATCTTAATGCTTCGGTTCAGCGTACTGAGGTTGGTGATACTATAAGAGTTGAGGGTGTTTCTCGGGGTGATGTGCAGGGGCTTCGTGAGAGGGTTGAGGAGTTGGAGCGTCGGGTTAGGGATCTTGAGGATTCTTAGTTCTTTTTTGTTAGGTTTTTGGTTTGGTGGTAAGGTTTTTATGTGGGGCTGGATAAATTATCCTGGATGTATTATCCAGGATGGTGTTATCCATGAACAAAAAACAAAATACAGCACTACTATTAGTAAACAAAGAAAAAAACAGCTCAGAAACGAAAAAAGAAAACCTAATGAAAAGATACGTAGAACTCCT
>CAYTEI010000011.1:0-4593 GCA_964436705.1 uncultured Thermococci archaeon | reverse complement strand
ATAGCCACGTAGAACATATATCAATAAGCGAAGAAACCGATACTAACCAAATAATCACCCAACTAGAAGAAGAAACCATACTAATTCAACCATTCTACCTCGAATGGAACGAAGAAAACAGACTAATAATACCAAAAGAATTCGGATTCGAAGGAAGAAGAGCGCAAATATCAGGAAAAGAAGTTATTTACTGCAAACCAATAGGATATGATGACTTCCTACTTGAACCACTGCAAAAAAGAGCGAAAAGATCTCTCAAATTCTAACCAACCAAAACCAAAAAACCCCCAAGAAAACCAGTGAAGAGTTTAAGCCGGGAAGAATTGAAATTGAGGAATTAATATTTTTTATTCCCATTTTTTGGTTTATAAATCTATTCTGGATATATCAAAAAATTTAAGTTAATCAAAATAAAAAATTCTATGGATTCTACAATACTGTTTAATCACCTAAGTGCGTGAAATTATGAACATCGAAAAATTCTTAGAACAAAACGTGAAACCCGCAACAGGATGCACCGAGCCAATAGCAGTATCATACGCAACCTCTCTAGCATACAACGCCCTCCACAACAATTTACCCATGAAATTCAACCAAGAAGTACCAAAACCAAAGATAAAAAACATAAAGAAAATATCAGTACAAACAGATAGAAACGTATTCAAAAACGCGGCCTCGATAGCCATTCCAGGCACAGGAGGGCAAAAAGGCATCCCAATCGCAACAGCAATAGGCATATTCTGCAAACCAGCAAAAGAACTAAACCTCCTAGAAGACGTGAACAACGAAATCCTAGAAAAAGCAAACAAAATACTCCAGCAAAACAAAATACAACTACAATCACCAGAGAAAGAACAAACCAAAACAGAACTAGACATAAAAGTCAAACTAAAATACCGAGAAACCAACGAAACAAAAACCGCATACACCAGACTAAGATACCGACATAACCACATCCAAAAAATCAAAGTAAACAGCCAAACCCTATACGAAGGAGAATACAATAAGGACCAACAAGAAAAAATAGAACTACCCAAAACACTCAAAGAACTCATAGAAATATCTGAAAACCTTACAAAAGAACAAAAAGAAACAATATACCAAGGAATACAGATGAACAGAGAAATAGCCAAAGAAGGACTCAAAACCGACCACGGAGCAAGCATAGGAACCAAACTAAAGGACCTAAAAGAACAAGAAATACTATCCGACAGCCTAGAAAACGAAATCAAAATAAAAACAGCAGCAGCCAGCGACGCAAGAATGGGAGGAGCAAGAAAACCCGTAATGACATCAGCAGGATCAGGAAATCAAGGAATCACAGCCATAATCCCCATTCAAGTAGTAGCCCAAAGAAAAAACAAAAACAAAGACAAACTATGCGAAGCAGTAATGCTATCCCACCTAATAACCAAATACATCACAGAAAGATCAGGACACTTATCAGCACTATGCGGATGCGCAGTAAAAGCCGGAATCGGAGCCACCGCAGGAATAACTTACCTACTAGGCGGAGAACACAAAGAAATAAACAACGCAATCAACCTAATGGCAGCAAACATAACCGGAATAATATGCGACGGAGCAAAAGAAGGATGCTCCCTAAAACTATCCACCTCATCAACAACAGCCCTAGAAAGCGCATACATGGCACTCCAAGGAACAAAAGTACCTACAGACAACGGAATAATACACAAAAAAGCCGAAAAAACCATAGAATCAATAGGGAAAATATCAGAAGGAATGATCCCAACAGACCACTCAGTAGTAGACATAATACAACAAAAACAAAAGAAAAAAAAACTAACCCTCTAAAACATCAACAATATCCCTCAAATCCCGAATAACACCATCCGACTCAGAATGATTCCTCTCCCTATCAATAAAATAAGTCTCAACACCAAGATCCCTAGGAGCTAAAAAATCAAAATCATAATCATCCCCAACATGAATAAGATCCTCAGCTCTAACATCAATATCATCTAAAACCTCTCTATAAACCGTAGTATCCTTTTTCACTTTCTCAAGATCAGAAACACAAGAATAAATCTCCATAAAATAATCACTAATCTCCGAAAGCTGAACCTCAAGAAATACACGCGGAGCATTAGAAATAACAACCATCCTATACTCCCCATCAAGATCCTCCAAAACATCCAAGGCATCAGGATAAACCTCTTTATGATGCTTAATATCCTCAATAACCTCTACAGGATCCTCATCAATACCGAGCCTATCAAACCAATAACTTGGAAGATACCACCTAATATCACGAGAACCAATCTCATCATAAAAACTCTTCACATCATCCAAAGCCTCATCAAAACCAATCCCGGCCTGATCAGCGTACAGACTCGGGATCTCCTCAAACCAGAACCGATCAACAAGATCTCTCTTAACCAAAGTACCATCAGCATCAAAAGAAACAACCTTATCATCCATAAAAATCAAGACCCCTTCTTCTTAAAAAATAACCAATTATCCGGATCCTCATCAGGCTGAAACCGGATCAAAACAAATTCACCACTCAACTCGCCCCCATCGATATTAACGATGATCTCATCCTCCCTCCACTTTACTTCCTCATAGGTGCCTTTATCCCATAACTCTACAGTACCAGCACCGTACTGACCCTCCTCAATCTCACCTTCAAAATCAGCATAATCAAGAGAATGATCCTCAGTCTCAATAGCTAACCTCTTATCAGAAGGATCCTTGGACGGACCTTTAGGAATAGCCCAACTCTTAAGAACTCCATCCTTCTCTAAACGAAGATCATAATGAAGCCTTGAAGCATCATGTTTCTGAACCGAATAAATCCTCTCCTCACCCACACTACCACCTAATAATCAATAATCTTAATCAATTCCTCAGGAAGATCATCTCTATTCTCCCCAGTAACCTTAAACATATTCCCCTTACTACCAAAACGAATAACTAAAGACTTATGAAGAGTAGCTAACAATAACTTATCAGACTCAATAGCCTCATCCAAAGCAACCTTAAACTTATCAGAATACATCTCCATCTTCCCTACCTCATCAATAACAATAACATCCTTACCCTCCACAGCATCCAGAATCCTATCTGAAAACCTATCAAGATCATCAAGATTAACCCTATACTTACTAATCTTAGGACCCTCATCTTGGTTAACTGATGCTAATATTCCTTCTTCGCCTGAATCAATATCAACGATCTTAAACCCTTTTCTTTTTCCATCTTCACGTATTTCTGGTGTAAATATTCCGCCAACGGATTTATCGATCCTATCTAAAATCTTCTTAATAATAGTGCTCTTACCAACACCTGCTCTACCGGTAAGGAAGATATTCGAATTTCTATCCATTTTTTACCCATTACAATATAAATCTGATTACTTTTATTTTTTTGTAGATAAATCTATCCTAAATTATTAATAAAAAAGCAATAGAAACCTTTAATATATATCTTTCTTAATGCATAAGGAATTTAGGAGGGAAATAAAATGAGAAGAGAAGATAAAGAGATTAAAAATAAAGAAAAAATAAGATCTATTTTGGATAGGGCCTCAGTTTGCAGACTTGGACTCTCAGTGAAAGATAAACCTTACATAGTTCCAATGAACTTCGGATACGATAAAGAGAATGACTTTCTATACTTTCATTCAGCGAGAAAAGGAAAAAAACTGGATATGATAAAACAAAATAACAAAACATGCTTTGAAATTGATATCGATAAAAAATTAGTTGAAGATGAAAATCCATGTGAGTGGGGCATGAAATATAAAAGTGTTATTGGATTCGGAGAATCTAATATAATTGAAAAACCAGAAGAGAAAACAAAAGCCATAAAATTAATAATGAATAACTACACTGATAAAGATCTTGATTTCCCTAAAAGTGCAGTTAAAAATATAGCTATCATAAGATTAGATATTAAAGAAATATCTGGGAAATCCGGATATCGATAATATTTTAATTTAATCTCGAATTTGATCCAAATAAAATGGTTTTCCCGGGATCTACAACGATACGAACAAATTTATTCACTAAATCTATAAGAATTTGAAGATTTACCAGTCATTGGGTTTTTAATTTCTTCTCTACTAATTTGGCACTGAGTGGAAAGGTTTATAAACTAAAGTTCCGGTTATCCAAAGAACCTAGCGGGGGTTGCCGAGTCTGGCCAAAGGCGCAGCGTTGAGGGCGCTGTCCTGCAGAGGTCCGAGGGTTCGAATCCCTCCCCCCGCACCAAACCATCACTAGCTTCATCAGTTTCTTCAAGACTATTCCGATTCTTAGAATAGTTATCTTGTTTCTTGTTAAGTGGTTTATTATTCTTAGTTCCTAGAACATGTTCTTTGTTTTTAATAGCTTCTATAATCCCCTTCTCAGCAGCTACACTGATATTTATGTTTTCTTCCCTCGCTTTTTCCAGAATTCTCTTATCTACAGTTATAGTTGTTCTGGATAATAATGTTGCTTTCAATGATAGTGATATTTGGAGCTTTCGGGATTTTAGGATTATTATTAGGTCTTTTATATAACCACTATTTCTTTATAGAAATATTCGGACCATGATCTTAGTTACGACTTATTAACGGGTGATAAT
>CAYTEI010000010.1:30503-40886 GCA_964436705.1 uncultured Thermococci archaeon | reverse complement strand
GATTTTATCGCATCATGAACCGAATCTATATTTATTAAATAGTTTTGACCCTTAAAATTACTATTCTTATCCCCATATCTTTCTAAAAGATCTATCATCTTCTTTCTAGAAGGCATCGTATCATTAAAATAGCAGATTAATCAAACAATCTATCAGAACCAACGAAAAGATTGTAACGATCTCCGCCTTTTATTTCATTAACGATCCTATCCCTCAACATTTCCTTTGGATCAGGAATTGAACTCACTCTCTCCTTAACCTCTTCAAAATCCTCAAATGGGCTTTTTTCTCTCTCTTCAAGAATTTTATTCCGAGTTTTCTTCCCAACTCCCGGAAGATGTTCTAACTCATGTCTCCTATTGGATATAGGCTTGGACTCGTTAAAGAAACGTAAAAACTTATCTTCCTTATCCTCTATAACTCTTTCCAAGCAATAAGGTAATTCAGCTTGCGCATTATTCGAAAGCTCATCATAATCCATTCTTCCAAGTATTACAGCTATCTTTTCCCTATATCCTTTTCCAACATAAACTCTTTCATATAGGTCAACATCCTCTTTAGGCCCTAGCTCTAATAGAGTAAACGCTTTCTCTCCAACTGCGTGAGCTACAGGCTTACTTTTTCTTTCCTTAGGATATCCATTTGACATATAATCTACTATATAAGCATGATCTTCATATTCAGTCATAAAAAACCTCCAAACTATTTTAGGAGATCTATAATCTCCTCTTCTGCTTCCTCATCAGGAGTCCGATATCTGTCACGTAGAATAACTCTTAAATCTTTAACTGTTTCAGGCATCAAATTTACAATTTGAACGGCAGTTTCTCTATCCAGAGAACTGAAATTTTCATTAAGTTCTTTAACTAATCCAATTGCTTCATCTGCATCCATTTTATTTATCTTCTGAGCATGTTCTAATGCATTTTTAGTTTCGTAGAGCATTTCAGTATCTTCATCTTTTCTTTCTTCTAAGATCTCCCTGGCTTCTGAGATAGTAATCTCTTTTTCCTCTTGTTTTTCCCTACCAATCAAGGGGACCACTCCTTTACATGGACAGGATCACAGATTAGTTCTTTAGTTCCGTTATTATCTTTAACTTCAACTTTAAAGCATTCTCCTTGCTTCCCAAGTACTTCACCTACTTTTCCTTGGAATTTTGGATGTGGCATTCCATCCTGTACACTCGGCTCAATGTCTATAATAACTTTTTCTCCTTCTTCAAATTCCTTTAAATGTTCCGTTACAGGGACTTTGCCTTTTTCTTTTATAGATTTTCTTAATTTATGGCGTGTATTCTCTTTTTCTGTCATTTAACCACCTTTACTTAGTTTAAATAATAATAAAGATCCCGCATAGCTCTAATCAAGTCTCGCAATGATCCAGAATATCTTCGAACCTAGATCATCAGTATCCTATAATTTGTTTCTGACTTATAAATCTTTTCGCGTATATAGAATCTGGCAAAGTTAAGAGAAAAAACTGATAGTAAATTAAAGAATCGAATAAAGTAATTTAACAGGATAATACCGAGGAAGACTAAATTTAAGAACTAATAATTTGTCATTTATTTTATTAAGGTAATTAGATTAGGATATCCTCAATCGAAATTATTAGAACCGGAGAAACCCTTGTCTCTTGACGGATCTTAAACAGAGTTCCAAAAAATCCGTCAAATATTCAAATTAGATATGTCATTTTAAAATTCAATAGTTTTTTATATGAATCAATATTTCAACCATAGGGGATTAAATGTTAAATAAAGATTACGCTGGTGAAATCACACCTGAGATGGAAGGAGAAAAAGTAAATTTAGCTGGTTGGGTTTATCGACACAGATCCCACGGAGGATTAGTTTTTATAGTAATAAGAGACTCAACCGGAATAATACAGGCAACCATAAAAGAAGAAAATGTAAATAAAGAAAGTTTTGAAAATGCCGAAAATATCGGAATAGAAGCATCAGTCAGAATTAAGGGGACAATACAAAAAGATGACAGAGCACCAACAGGAGTGGAAGTGCAAGCATCAAATATTGAGATCGTTGGAGAATCAAAGAATTTCCCAAGAGAGGCAGACTCGGGGAAGGTCTTCAAACTAGATAACAGACATCTTGATATCAGAAGTAGAGAAAACACTCAACTAATGGAGCTAAAAGAATTAGCGATAAATGAAGCTAGAGGATGGCTGAATGAAAACAAATGGCATGAGGTATTTCCCCCGCTGATGATAACTGCCGCAGTTGAAGGAGGATCGACGTTATTTGAATTTGATTACTTCGATGAAGACGCATACTTAAGTCAAAGCGCTCAACTTTACCTAGAAGTTGCAATCACCTCACTCGAAAAGGTTTGGGCTCTAACTCCGAGCTTTAGGGCGGAAAAATCAAGAACTAGAAGACATATAACAGAGTACTGGCACCTAGAGCTAGAATCAGCATGGATGGATCTGAACGATATACTGGAAGTACAAGAAAACCTTGTCGGTAAAATGACTCAAAACATTTTGACCAGCGAAAAAGGAAGAGAAATACTTGATACAATAAATCGGGATCTAACAACGCTTGAAAACACCCAAGCCCCATTTGAAAGAATTACATATACAAAAGCTATCGAAATTCTGCAAGAGAAAGGTATAGATATTGAGTGGGGGGAAGATATGGGGGCAGCAGAAGAAAGAAAACTGACAAAGGACTTTAATGCACCATTTTTCGTTACTGAGTACCCTAAGCATGCTAAGGCCTTTTATATGAAAGAGAACCCAGATGATCCAGAAACAGTTCTTGCTGCAGATTTATTAGCTCCAGAAGGATACGGCGAAATAATCGGAGGATCAGAAAGAGAAGATGATCTAGATAAACTATTAGAGATGATCGATTGGTTCGGACATGACCCAGAAAACTATGAATGGTTCCTCGATCTTAGGAGATACGGAAGTGTACCTCACTCAGGATTTGGAATGGGACTAGAAAGATACTTAAACTGGATAGGTGGACTAGAACACATCAGGAAAGCAACATTTATGCCTAGAACTCCTGACAGACTATATCCATAAACAAATTCTTTTTTTCTAATATATTTATTAATAAATAAGAAAGAGATACAGAATTATTGTAGATTTATTATTTCTGAGGTGTATGCGGTTGGTGTTGTGAAGTCTATTATAGCTGAAGTACCTATCTCTGGAACAACCTCTCCCGAAATAGAAGTTCTCACACCAATCCCAGCACCTGTACTACCGTCTCCAAACACTTTTGAAGCGTTTACAAGTAGTGCTACTCTGTCTCCTTTATTTAGGGATGGAGTTTCTCCAGATAGTACTGAGCCATCATAGTCCTGAACAGCTAGTAAAGTAAAAGTACTGTTTGATGCCTCTTTCCAGGCAGTGACTTCCGTATCGTCAAATTTTGAAGTAACTCCTGATGAGGTTGCATTAGTTACTGTGACAGTTCCTCCTCCATTTGTTTCATTAACTATTCCATCTTCTTCGAATCTAAGTATTGCTTGTTTATCTTCATTACTTAGTTTGACCATTGTTTGACTAAGATCGATTTGGCTACCGCCAGTATTTGTTTTTAGAAAGATTGCTAGCTTAGTTATATTATCTTCGGCACTGGTTCCTGATGCTTTTCCTTCTATTTGTTGGACTGATATTCCTGTTGATACTTCTTGAGTTGTTTCTCTTCCTGTGCTCATTGCTCTTTGTTGTAGAAACCCTGAGGTCTGGGTTAGTACGGCTGCTGCTACTGCTGCTACTAGTACCATTGCTATGAATACGATCATCGTTCCTATACCGACTTGACCTTTGTCATCTTTTTTTGATCCAAGACCCAGCATAATTTTCCCAGATATATAAATCATATATAAGTATAAACAGAATCCGAAACAGTGTTATATAACAATGTTACAAAAATAATACGGAAAAAATCATATTTAAATCGATTATAAGTTAATAGAATAAAATAAAATCTATTTAAATTACTAAAACCTTCATTCCATATAATAAAAGGTTTGAGAGTAAAAGTAATAAATAGATTTATTGTAGATTTATTATCCTTTGCGTAAAGGTTCCAGGAGTTCTGAAGCTTAAAATTGCTGGTGATCCAATTTCTGGTACAACTTCTCCAGCTATCTGTGTTCTCGCTGGGAAACCATCGGTGAATACTTCCGATGCGTTGACTAGCAAGGCTACTTTATCTCCTCTATTAAGTATTGGTCTACCACTAGTGGCAGAATCATCGGCATCTTGTGTGACTAATATTGTGAATGTAGTATCACTCGCTCCGGTCCATGCTGAGACGCTGGTTCCCGAGAATTTCTCGGATACTCCACTGGTTGCGTCGTA
The DNA here is from genome assembly GCA_964436705.1 of uncultured Thermococci archaeon. GTDB lineage: Archaea > Methanobacteriota_B > Thermococci > Thermococcales > CAYNOZ01 > CAYNOZ01. The sequence continues at coordinate 36,542 of CAYTEI010000010.1, read as the reverse complement.
TGTTCTATTTGCTAAACTTGTTGTTCCGTTATATGCTAAGACTGATTCTTTTTGTCCGTTGTTTATTTTTATTGTTGTTGAGTTTAGGTCTATGTTTGATCCGCCGGCATTTGTGCTTATAAAAAGAGCTACTTGGGATACATTAGCTCCTGCTCCAGTTCCATCTGTGTATCCTTCTATTGAGTTTACCACTAGTCCTGTTGATACTTCATCGGTTGTTTCTTCTCCTATGCTTACGGCTTTTTGTTGTAGAAATCCTGAGGTCTGGGTGAGGACGGCTGCGGCTACTGCTGATACTAGTACCATTGCGATAAATATGATCATCGTTCCTATACCGACTTGCCCTCTCAGACTTCTTTCGTCTTTATCTCGATCCGGGTTTCCAAAAAATCCTAATATATCTTTCATGTTCATACCCGGATGTAAAGATGTCCCCCATTAATAAACCGCATCCGAAACAGTGTTATGTAACAATGTTACATGTCTAATAAGAATAGAATAACCTTTTTCTTCTTATGAAAAATTCTTATGGACACTTAATAATTGATTTAAGGGTTTATAAGTTTTTTTATCTCTGCTGGATAAATTTCTTATAGGAAAGAGATCTACGTAGAAAATCGATTGAGATTACTAAAATCGAGGCCAATGTATTTGATTTTCTATTCATTGGAGAAAAGAAGTAAAAGATATAAAGAATAATTAAATTTATAAGATTTATTCTTCAGGTTCTAGGTCGGTTATGTATTCTAGTTCGTGTCCGGATTCGTGTAGTTCTTTTAGTTTTTCTTCGTCTTCAGGTCTTATTGTTGTATCTTCTCTTTCTGGGGTGTCTAGTTCTTTTTCTTGGCCGAATATTGCTGTGCTGTAGTATCTGTCTCCGTTGTCACATATTATTGTAACTATTCTATCGTACTCTGGATGTTCTTTAGCTACCTTTATTGCGCTTTTTACGTTTGCTCCGCTTGATATTCCAGTGAATATTCCTTCTTCTTTTGCTAGTTTTATTGACATGTCTATAGCTTCTTCTGAGCTTGTTGTGATTATTCCATCCATCTTTTGTAGGTGTAGGTTCTCTGGTATGAATCCATCGCCTATTCCTTCTATATGGTGTGAGCCCCATTGTCCTTTGGTGATGATTGGGCATTCTTCTGGTTCCATTGCGTAGGCTTTAACGTTTTCATCTCTCTCTTTGATGTATCTTGATATGCCTGAGATTGTTCCTCCAGTACCTTGCGAGCAGACTACAGCGTCTAAGTTTCCATTGGTTTGTTCCCATATTTCTTTTCCAGTGTTAAAGTAGTGAGATTCTACGTTATCTGGATTGTGAAATTGGCCTACCCAAAAGTATTTATCTGGGTTTTCTTCTATTATTTCTTGCACTTTTTCTAAGGTAATATCAACATCACTTTCTCCACCCGGGGTTTCTACTAGGTCTGCTCCGTATAGTTTGAATAGTTTTTTTCTTTCTTCACTCATTCCGCCTGGCATCACTATTTTTACATCGTATCCAAGAACTGCACCTATCCATGATGTTGCTATACCTGTATTACCTGTAGTTCCTTCAATAAGAGTCATTCCTGGTTCTAAATCACCGCTGATTTCGGCATTTTTTATTATATTATAAAGAACTCTATCTTTTAGACTTCCAGAAGGGTTATACTTCTCAAGTTTGACCACAATCTCAGTATCCTCGACACCTTCCATTTCTGGTATTTTGTTCAATTTCATCATCGGTGTTTCGCCTATCAGGTCAAATATACTATCGGCTATTTGTTCACCACTTTCTTTCATAATAGCACCATAGTTCCTAAACGAATTCTCATTTAAGCCTTACGGTTTCTAAATTGTATGGGTTCTTTGTGGTTATATTGTATGCTTCGTATACTGAGGATGTAAAGTCTATTGTTTTAGAGCTTTCACCGTGCACCATTAGAGCTTTTTCAGGTCTTGGATTAACATTTTTCATAAAGTCCATTAATCCTTCTCTGTCCGAGTGCCCTGAGAATCCATCGATTGAGTTTACGTCCATTTTTACTTCTATTGATTTTCTTTTTCCGTTATCATCTAGTACTGGTATTCTTCCTTGTCCTTTTTGGACTTTTCTTCCGAGAGTTCCTTCTGCTTGGTAACTTACGAGGATAATTCCGTTGTCAGGGTTTGGTGCTAGTTTTTTAAAGTATTTGACTGATGGTCCTCCTACCATCATTCCTGAAGTGGCTAGGATTACTGATGGGTCTGAGGAGTCAATTACCTTGTTTCTGTCTTCTTGACTTTCTATCCTGTTGAAGGCATCTGATAGGAATGGATTTTTTTCTTCGTGGAAGATCCGGTCTACTAGTGAGTCGTTCAGATATTCAGGGTAAGTTGTGTGTATCGCTGTTGCTTCCCATATCATTCCATCTAGGTGGATTGGGACGTCTAGGTCTCCGTTTCGGTAGAATTCTTCGAGTATTAGCATTATTTCCTGTGATCTTCCTACTGACATTACTGGGATGAGTACTTTTCCGTCGTTTTCTACGGTTTCTGTTATTTGGTTTATGAGTTTTTGTTCTGCTTTTTGTCTTGGCATTTGTTTGTCGTTTCTTGATCCGTAGGTGCTTTCTATTACTACTGATTCTAGTCTTGGGAATTGGTCGTGTGCTTTTGAGAGTAGTCTTGTTGAGGAGTATTTCATGTCTCCTGTGAACATTATGTTGTATAGGCCTTCTCCTATGTGGAAGTGTGCCATTGCTGATCCTAGGATGTGGCCGGCGTTGTAGAAGGTTAGGTGTATGTTTGGGGCTATGTCTCTTGCCATTTCGTATTCTAGGGGTATTACGTGTTTTATTTCTTCTTTGATCTCCATTTCTCCGTATGGGGCTTCTGCTTCTGGGTCTGATTTTGCTATGTTGATGTAGTCGTTTTGGAGTAGCATCATTAGGTCTCTGGTTGGGTAGGTTGTGTATATTGGTCCGTCGTAGAATCCGTGTTTGAATAGGTAGGGGATTAGTCCGCTGTGGTCTAGGTGGGCGTGGGTTATTACTACGGCGTCTAATTCATTGTTTTGTAGCATGTAGCTGAATTCTGGTGCTTCTATGTGGGGGTAGGCTGTGTCTGGGTCTTTGCTTGTCATGTTTATTCCGAAGTCTACGAGTACATTGCTTTCGTTGGTTTGGAGTAGTGCTGCGCTTCTTCCTACTTGTCTTGCTCCGCCTAGGAAGGTAATTCTTATGTGTTCGGTTTCTGCGTTGTTTTTTCTGTATATTCTTTTCCCGATTTTTTCTAGTATTTCTGTTCTTTCTTCGCTTTCAGCTTTTAATACGTTTCTTATTGTTTTTGTGGTTTTTGATTCTATTGGAGAGGCTCTCATTACTTTTGGAGACCACTTTACTTTTCTAATTATTTCTCTTAAGGTTTCACTTTCTTTTCCAATCACTAAACCAGGTTTTTTTGCTTCTATAATTATCTCTGATGTTGAGGGGTCGAAGTCAATATTTTGAACACCCGCATCTTCGGGGACTATTTCGTTAACTTTGTTGCGGGCTTCGTCTACTGTTAATCTTATGTTAGGATCTGGTCTTATATCTACTCTCTTTTTTAGTTTCTTTGCTAGTTTTTTTACTAGATCTCCATCCTTCATTATTGAAGAAGGATTTCTTACGTATATTATGAGGTCCGGTCCTTCAAACTTTATATTGGTTATACCAGATCTTGCTGGCATTACATCCTTTATCTGCCCTTTCATCTCTTGTATAGTGTCTTCAACGCTCAAAAAACTTCCCTCCTAAATTAAATACGTTCTTAAATATAAATTCAATAATAATAAAGATTTAGTCTATTCTTATATCCTCGATCAATAACTTTCGTAGATTTCTTTCAATCCTAATCTTAGATCAAATTTATCCAGCTTATTTTTCTAGGGTAGTTCTGTGCCTTCTGGGATCAAGTATCTCGTAAAAGAGAATCCATCCTCATAGAGAACTGAGACTTATTTAAGATTTTGGGTAGGATCCTATTTAATCTTTTGTTTTAGCTAATTACTATAAATAATTTTTTACTAGTTAAAAATCTTTAATGTTAATATTAAAGTTATTTAGGAAAATTACCATTAGGTTCTCTCTGTAGAGAAACCCATCGCATTCTTTAAATCTCCCTTCATTTTTTCAAAAAATCCTTTACTAATATTCTTCTTTTCACCCTGAATCTCTTTCAATTCCTCAATAAGCTCTTTCTCCTTATCAGAAAGATTTTTTGGAGTCTTAACTACAGATCTTACATAAAGATCTCCTCTACCTCTTCTCCTAATCAGAGGCATCCCTTTATTCTGAATCTTGAAAACACGACCACTCTGAGTTCCTTCAGGAATCTCTATCTCTACTTCACCATCCAACGTCGGTATCTTAGCTTTTGTCCCTAGTGAAGCTTCTGGATAACTAATTTCCAGATTATAGAAAAGGTTCTCTTCCTGCCTCTCAAACAATTCATGTTCTTCAACTTCCACGTAAACGTAAAGATCCCCAGGTGGGTTCCCACGTACTCCAGCATGTCCCTTACCATTTACTCGTAGTTTTTGACCTGATTCAGCACCTCTAGGTATTTCAAAGCTAATAGTTTCATTTTCTCTATGTCTCCCGTCACCATTACATTTATTACAGGGATTCTCTATTTTCTCACCCATGCCATTACACTCTGGGCATTCTCTTACAGTTACTTGAGTTCCAAAAGCTGATCTTTGAGCATCTCTAACTCGTCCAGAACCGTCACATGTACTACACTTCACTTTTGATCCTTCTTCTGTTGTTCCTGCACCACCACATTTATTGCATTCAGAGAATCTGTTAACCTTGATACTTTTTTCAACTCCCTCAAATGCTTCTTTTAAGGTGATTGATACTTTTGCTCTTAAATCCTGTCCTTTTTTTTCTTTATTCCTCTTACTGCGGCGTTGAGATCCGAAACCTCCTCCAAAAATAGATGAGAAAAGATCTTCGAAGTTTCCGAAATCCTGTCTGGCTTCTCTTCTAGCTTCTTCATTCACTCCAGCTTTTCCAAATCTATCATACTTCTTTCTTTTTTCTTCATCACTTAGTATTTGGTAAGCTTCATTTATTTTCTTAAATTTTTCTTCATCAGCTTCTTCATTTCCAGAATCAGGATGGTATTTTTTAGCTTTCTTTTTATAAGCCTTCTTAATTTCATCTTGTGATGCGTTTTCATTGACTCCTAAGATATCATAGTATTCCTTAGCCATTTGAAACCACTATAAAATGTATAAAATAAAGAATTTTTTAATCAACTTCTTCGTAGTCTGCATCTACTACATCTTCATCTTGATTTTGTGTAGTTGCTCCAGCTCCTTGGCCAGGACCTCCTTGGAATCCTTGTCCTGCAGCACCGGCTCCTTCGTAAGCTTGTTTACCTACTTCTTGTACTTTTTCTTCTAGTTCTTCCATTTTTTCTTCTACTTCTTCTTTTTCTGGTTTTTCTTCTGCAAGAACTTCTTCTAGTTCTTCTATTTTATCTTCGATCTCTTCTTTTAGTGATTCATCTACTTGGTCTTCCATTTCTTCAAGGGTTTCTTCTGTGGATCTAATTAGTTGTTCTGCATTGTTAATAGTTTCTATTCTTTCTTTCTTCTTTTCATCTTCTTCTCGATGTTTTTCGGCTTCTTCTTTCATTTTTTCTATCTCTTCATCACTGACACTTGCGTGATCTTGGACTGTAATGCTTTTTTCTTCTCCAGATCCTTTATCTTTTGCTGATACCTGTAGAATTCCGTCTGCATCTATTTCAAATGTAACTTCTATTTGTGGTACTCCTGCAGGTGCTGGGGGTATTCCTTCTAGTGAGAACATTCCTAGAGATTTATTATCCTTTGCCATGGCTCTTTCGCCTTGTAGTACGTGAATTTGTACTTGGGTTTGATTGTCTTGTGCTGTAGTGAAGGTTTTTGTTTCTTCTGATGGTATTGTTGTGTTTCTTTCTATTAGCTTAGTGAAAACTCCGCCTTTCGTTTCAACTCCTAGTGATAGTGGTGTTACATCTAGTAATAATATGTCA
>CAYTEI010000010.1:0-30493 GCA_964436705.1 uncultured Thermococci archaeon | reverse complement strand
CTAGTGCTCCTCCTTGTATTGATGCTCCTAATGCGACTGCTTCGTCAGGATTTATACTTTTGTTTGGTTCCATTTTAGTTATTTCTTTCACTTTCTTTTGAACTAAAGGAACTCTAGTGGATCCTCCAACAAGTATTACCTCGTCTATATCATTGTGAGTAACTCCTGCATCTTCCATCGCTTTTTTACATGGACCTACTGTCTTATCAACTAGATCCTCGATCAATCCTTCAAATTGTGCCCTAGTTATGTCATAATCTATGTTCTTTGCTCCATCCTCATCCTGATAGATAAACGGGATATTAATGTTGGTTTTCTTCTTAGAGGAAAGTTCTTTTTTAGCTTCTTCCGCCGCGTTTCGCATTCTTTGGAGAGCCTGATCATTTTCTCTTAGGTCAACTCCATGTTCTTCTATGAACTTCTCAGCCATCCAGTCCACTAATTCTTCATCGAAGTCGTCTCCTCCTAGTTGGTTGTTTCCCCTTGTTGAGACTACTTCGAATATTCCATCGTCTAGGTCAAGAATTGATATATCGAAGGTTCCTCCTCCTAAATCGTAGACAAAAACTGTTTTCTGTTCTTCGTCTTTTAGTCCGTACGCAAGTGAGGCGGCTGTGGGTTCATTTATAATTCTTTCAACTTCGAATCCTGCGATTTCACCAGCATCTTTTGTTGCTTCTCTTTGATTTTCTTCGAAATAGGCTGGTACTGTGATTACTGCCTTATTTATTTCTTCTCCGATATATTCTTCTGCGTCTCTTTTTAGTTTTTGTAGGATCATTGCTGAAATCTCTCTTGGTCCGTATTCGTCTCCTCCTATTTCTACTGAGTAATCTTCACCCATATGTCTTTTAATGGATTTAACTGTATTTTCAGAGTTGGTTATTAGTTGGTTTTTAGCCGGTTTACCAACTAATCTCTCGTCATCTTTATAGCCTACGACGGAAGGTGTTGTTCTTTCTCCTTCAGCATTTTCGATTATTTCTGGATCTCCAGCTTCCATGATGGCGATTGCAGAATTTGTCGTTCCTAGATCTATACCTAAAATTTTTTCTTTTTTCTTTTTCTCATCGTCTGACATTCTATCACCAAAATAGTTTGAATAATAATATTATTTAGAAGAATTATTATTTAAATTATCGTTATTTTTTGCTACTTTTACTAATGCTGGTCTTATAACATTTTCTTTGAATTTGTATCCGTTTTGAATTACTTCAACTATTTGATTTTCGTCATGTTCTTCTGTTTCTATCTTTGCTATTGCTTTATGGATTTCTGGATCAAATTTTTTGTCTTGAGTTTCGATCGCTTTTAATCCGTGTTCTTTTAGTCTTTGCTTTAGTAGTTTGTTAGTATTTTTTATCCCTTGTATTAGTTCATTTTCTGTTTCATTTACTGATTCTAATGCCTTTTCGAAGCTATCTATTACGTCTAGTAGATCTTTTGCTATTTCTTTCTTTGCTTTTTCTTCTCTTCTGCTTATTTTTTTGTTCATTCTTTTTTTGTAGTTTTCTAGATCGGCTTTGGCCTTTTTTGCAATATTTTCCATTTTTTCTATTTCTTTATCTTTCTCTTCTATTTCCTTCTTTAGTTCTTCAATTTCTTCTTTAGTAATTTCTTCTTCAGCATTTTCAGTTGTTTTTTCTTTCTCTACTTCCTCTACTGACACATTTACACCCTAAAAATCAACGTAACAAAAAGTTAGGTATTTATTCAAAACTCTAATTGTTATCCTAAAAAGAACTTCGGCCTTACTTGCCTATTAGCGAATATTATTGATTTAAAAACTATATATTGTTACTGACGTCTCCAGTGATGTATTGTTAATAAAGCAATATATAAAACTTTCGGTTGCCATTAAACCCTAATAACAAAAAACCCTCAATCAACAAAAGAAACCCGATCTGAAGTTATATTCCTTAAATGATCAATCAAATTCGGTTTCTCACCCTTCCTAACAAGAAGATAATATTCAACTACATCAGTATAATTTTTCTCTTTAATTTCGCAATCATAATCCCTTAAAACCTTCTCAACATTACTAGTATCCTCATATCCGAACTCTAAATTCAACTGAGATCTTTCGTATCTAGTAGTGATCCCGGATTCTTCAATTGCCTTAACCGCAGTTCTATTGTAAGCCCTTACAAGACCACCATAACCAAGTTCAGTACCTCCAAAATACCTTGAAACCACTATAACTACATTCTCAACTTCTTTACTTTTTAAAGCCTTAAAAACTGGTTTTCCCGCACTACCGGAAGGCTCACCAGCATCATCATACCTATGAAGGCCTACACCTCTAATAAGATATGCAAAAACATTATGAGAAGCATCAGAAAATTCAGAACTAATCTTATCAACAAAATTCTCAGCTAGATCCTTAGAATTTACAGGAGATATATTTCCAATAAATTTTGAGTCCTTAACCCTATGCTCAACCTCAGCCCTACTCTCAACAGTTTTATACTTGTGATCATTCGACATCAAAATCACTTTTCAGTTCAGATAATGTTTCCTCGGGGTCTATATTCACATCAAACCTCCCGAAATCTTTGGCAACGTTTTCAATATCTCTTTTTAGATAGTGAAGGGCATCGGGATGTTCTAGGGTTACATACTGAGGCCAATCGAACAGAGTTATTTCTCCAGATTCTTGTATAAATATATTAAACCTACTTAAATCTGAATGAATTACTCCAATCTCTAAAGCCTTTCTTATATTTTGGATTACATTATCCAAAGCTTTTTTTGCTATTTCTTCTCCAATTTCTACTAGGTCATTCATAGGAACTCCATCTATAACCTCTGTTACTAATATATGTCGGTTCTGCCCGATAGGTCTGGGAACATCAATTTCCGGATAAAGCTTTTCTAAAGCCTCCATTTCTCGTTTAGCTGTAAGTTTGGAAAGATAAAGCCAATTTTCTTTCTCAGGACTAAAACCTCTTCTGCTTAGCTTTACAGAGGTGAAACTTGTTCTTCCTATGCGAAATATTTTTACAGCGAGGTGATCACCCTCTTGAATACCACTGTAAACATCGGCTTCTTTTCCAACCCCGATTTGAGAGTTACTGAGAGAATCTAATACTTTATTTCGAGCTAATTCCTTAATCGCAAGTACATCGTAACCCTTTCTATTTAATCTATAACTCTTTTCAGCTAGTTGTTTACCATCCAATAAATCAAGTTCTCCTACACGATTTATCCTGTACTCTGCATCTTGAGGGTCTAAGTCCGAATTTTTTGAAATACTTGGAACAGGGATCCACTCATGATTACTCATTTCATATTCTATCGTCTTTAGTAATCTAATGTCGTCTTCTTCAATTTCTGGGATTAAATCGAGTCTATCTTGGATCATTAGTTATCTTTATGCTCTTTACTAAAAAAGATTTTTTATTAATGATTTCGGAAGACTTTTTTATTATTGAGTCCAACTTTGAATAGTGATCGATTATGAGTGAGTCAGATAGGGAGTCGAGTGACTTAGATGGAGAAAATTCTAATAATCCAAAGAATCTATTCCGTAAGAAAGGATATAAGATAGCGGGATCTCATTCCGGAGTTAAGACTTGTCATTGGTTAAAGAAAAGTATTAGAGAGGAGGGGGTTTGTTATAAGCAGAAGTTTTATGGTATAGAAAGTCATAGATGCTTACAGATGACTCCTACGCTTTCTTGGTGTACTTTGAATTGTAAATTTTGTTGGCGTCCTATGGAAAAATTTCGTGCCCCGGAAGAAATGAAAAATATGGATACTGATGAACCAGAAAAGATTATTGATAAAAGTTTGGATGCTCAGGAAGAATTGCTTAATGGTTTTTGGGGTGCAAAGGATAAAATAAGTGTAGATAAGCTTGAAGAAGCTTTTAAACCTAAGCATGTTGCAATTTCTTTATCAGGTGAACCAACGCTTTATGAGGATCTACCTGAGCTTGTGAAGAAGTTTCATGATAGAGATATGACAACTTTTATTGTTACGAATGGAACTTTACCGGATAAGTTAAAGAAGCTTGAGGATAAAGATGCTTTGCCTACTCAATTGTATGTTTCCCTGACTGCTCCTGATCAGAGTGCTTTTAGAGATCTGAATCTTCCCTTTGACGATGGAAGATGGAATGATCTGGTTAGGTCTCTTGAATTTTTAGATGGTTTAGATACTCGTACAGTGCTAAGGTTAACCTTGGTTGATTCTGAAAACATGCATTCTCCTAAAGAATATGCTCGTCTTATAAAGAAAGCTAAACCAATGTTTATTGAGCCAAAAGCCTATATGTATGTAGGTTACTCTAGGAAAAGACTTGAAGAAGAAAATATGCCTTCAAATAAGAGGATAAGAGATTTCACAGAGGAGATACTTGAATATCTTCCGAATTATCATATAGAAGATAAACAAGAACAAAGTAGAGTTCTAATGCTAATGAGAGATGATCTGGATAAAAAAGATAGATTTATCTAGATTATATCCGACTTAAAGATCTTCTAATCACAGAATAAAAATTCCTAAAATGGCTGATCTTCTTCTCTATTGGATTCATCTTCCGTATCTCTGAAAAGTTTTCGAATAAAGTCCTAGCTATTCCCACCTCTCTAGGCCTGTGAGCATCACTTCCTCCTACCCCAGGGATTTCGAGTTTTTTAGACCATCTTTTAGCTTTATTATTCTCCCAAAACATGGATAATCCATTGAAAACTTCAATATAGTCAAATTCATATTCTGACATCTTACTCCCTATTCCAGAACGATGGAAAGAGAAAGGGTGCGGCGCTATCGCCAATCCATTTTGATCATGTATCTTTTTAATTATTTCAGATACAGATAATCCCTTGGAAATCTTTTCATTCAAAAAGAGTCCGATTATATCTATTCCTGATCTCGATTTAACTTCTTCCCCTATTATTATTTCAATATTGAATTTATCAGCGATCTTTTCTGCTTTGAAGGCTCCTTTAATCTCATTATGGTCAGTTATTGCTATTACGTCTAAGTCTCTTTTACCTGCCTCTCTTAGTATATCTTCGGGATCTCCTCGTGCATCATCGGAATAATTTGTGTGCAGGTGAAGATCTACTTCTAAATAGTTTTCTATTGTTTTCTTAGAAGTACTTGTATCTTTATTCATTTGATTAGTCGGTTTATTCTTTTTTTTATTATTTATTGTTTCACCTTTGGTTAATATTAATATTATACTAAATTTTATCTTATAAAGGCATTATGATACTTTCGAAACTACTTCTCTATACTTTGACATCTATTGTATCCATCAATGATTTATAGTTTCATTCATTTATCTAAATGATAGGATGACAATTCAAATATCTATAGCTGCTTCGAGTGATAGAGAGCCTAAGGAAAAGGCTATTAATAAGATGAAAAGTTTTGTTGGTAATGTTCTTGAGATAGAGGAAGATGTTATTTTTTTAACGGGTGGTGGCGGAGGTTTAATGTCTTTAATTGCTGAAGAGGTAAATAAGATAGATAGAGGGGATTTAGTCGGTGTTCTTCCGATAAGTATGGAGAATATATCTGAGGATAGTCCTCGGTGGAATCCTTACAATGATGTTGATATAAAAACTGGTATGAATTTTGTTGCTAGAAGCCCTGTCTTAGTTAATAGTGGGGATGTTTTAGTTAGTCTTGGTGGTGGGGTTGGTACTATGATTGAGGTTTTAATGGCTTATAATCTTGGGGTTCCAGCAATTTTGATTACTGGTACTGGTTATCCTACTGATAAGTTGCCAGAAATTATTGATGATGGTTTTATTGATCATAAAGAAATTGTTGAGATTTTTAGTACTTCTGATCCTGGTGAGGCGGCTAGTTTGGCTGTTGATAGATCTTAATGGATTTTATTCTTTGGTCTTTTTTCTACCCCTCTGATTAACCGTTAACCTTTTAAGTCCTATTTTTCTATGATAGAGTATAAACTAATTAACAGTTAATAGGTGATATATTGAATCTAAATAATAAATCTACAATAATCGCTACAACAGCACTATTCGCTAGTCTAACAGCTATAGGATCCTACATATCCATACCAACCGGATTAATACCTTTTACCTTTCAAGTTTTTTTTGTACTACTATCCGGAGTTATCCTAGGTCCTAAATTAGGGCCTCTAAGCCAAATAATCTATGTTGGAGTCGGAATAGCTGGATTTCCCGTATTCGCAAGCGGAAATGCAGGACCAGGAGTTCTAATTGGGCCTACCGGGGGATACTTAATAGGATTTATAGTTGCATCTTTCGTAGTAGGGTTGTTATCGAGTAGAATAGATAGGAGGAAAAATAAATTCAAATTATTTGGGATATCTCTAGCTGGAATTCCTGTAATCTATTTATTCGGATTACTAAATCTGTTAAGATTTCAACCGCTTCAAGGTGCATTCGTGAGTGGAGTAGCCCCTTTTATACCACTTGACATAGTTAAAGCATTTTTAGTGTCTATAGTAGTTTTAAAACTTCCTAGATCAGTACTAATAAGTTCTAAGAGGGGTAATCCGGCTTCATCTTAGGTGAACAACATCACCAGAAAGAACTTTCTCCTTTTTCCCATCTTTCTTCTTAACAACTAACGCTCCATTTTCATCAAGATCTATTGCTTCCCCATCAAATGTTTCATCAGGCATTTCAACCTTTACTTTTCTACCTATAGTGGAAGATCTCTTAACCCATTCTTTTACAATTTCTGAATTATCTTTATTTCTAAGTTCATCGAAATAATTAAGGATTAATTTCAATATGAGAGCCCTATTAATCTTTTTTGATTCAATTTCAGAAAGCGATATAGACCCATCAACATTTACCCTATTATTTGAATTCAATCCCACTCCCAGTAAAACATAATCCACTCGATCCAGTTCCCCTTTCATCTCTGATAAAATTCCACAAACTTTCTTATTATTTACAAGAATATCATTCGGCCACTTTAGGGAAGGATCGATATCAATAAATTCTTCTATGGCCTTAGCTACTGCTACTCCAGCAACTATATTGAGAAAAGATACTTCTGATGGATGTTCTTCTGGTCTTAGAATCATAGTGAACCAGAGCCCTCCTTCCGAACTCTCCCAAGCTCTATCTCTTCTTCCCCTACCTTTTTTTTGTACCTCGGCCAATACTATTGCCTCTTCTACCTCTCTTTCTGCAAGATCCTGGGCCACAGACTGAGTAGAAGGAACTTCAGAGAAATAATGAACATCATGATCGATAAAGGAATCAACCTCATTTAGTTCGATTTCCTTCAACTTGTAAACTACACCTGGTTTCGATTCTATAATATAGCCTCTATCTTTGAGACTGGAAACAGACTTACTAACAGATACTCTGGATACATCTAGTTTGGAAGCAATTTTTTCACCATTAACATAATCATCTTTGTCCCTAAGAATTTCTAAAACTGATTTTCTAAGGTCACTCATAATCTCACGTATTGTATAAAAAAATAGGATCTAAAAGCACTTTCCCAGACAATCCACATGACGAGATAGTACTTCTTTAAATATGATAGATATAAACAAATGTGAATATAATTCCAGTATTAACTAGTTGAAGATCTTAATAGTCCAAACTAAGAATAAATTAAATAAAAAAATCTAGAAACAGTTAAAATTCCGTTTTTCATCGCTTAATTAATCTATATATCTCAATGGATTTCCTCTGTATCTGGATGAAGGTGTTTAAGTAAGATAGATTAGTTTTTTATTGATTTAGATCTTTTTCGAGTAATGTGGAGAATTTTTCTTTGATTGTTTCGGGGTCCGGGTTTTCTAATCCGTATAGTTTTGCGAATTTATGAGTGGTTCTGAGTTCTTTTGATCTGCCTTGTGGGTTTGCACTGATTAAGCCTGTTCTTAATAGTTTTTTTACGTGTTCGTATGAGTGTGATCCTCGGAGTTTTTTTAGTTTGGATTGCATTATGGGTTGTTTGTAAGCTATAACTGCTAGGGTTCTTAATTCTCCTTTTGTTAAATCTGGGCCTGGGGCTAGTTCCATCACTTTTTCTGAGTATTCTTCTTTTACTTGCATTACGTATTTATCTCCTAAAACGTTTTCTATTTCTATAGAACTATTTCTCTCTCGGTATTCTTTTTTTAATAGGTCGATTAGTTTTTCCACGTAATCAGTGGATTTTATATCTACAGTATTTTTTATTTCTCTCAGAGATACTGGGTCTCCTGATACGAATAGCGCCGCTTCTACGGATGCTTTATCTTCTTTTAATCCCACTATATCACCTTGGAATAATAAAAATTTCACCGTATTCGTTTTTCTGATCAATTTCTACTTTATCTTCATTTATTAGGTATAATAGATATAGGAAAGTTCTGGATATTCCTTTTGGAGTTGATTTTAGTACTAGATTATTAAATTTTACTTTTTCTCCTTTTTGGTATTCATTTTTTATCTCTTCATGAAGATCTTCTACGTTGGATTTTATATTAGCTCTATGATCTTTGACTCGTATTTCATTTATCATTTCTTTTTTAGTTTTTTGTTCTCTTTTTTTTCGGGATTTTTTCTTTTCTAGAGGTTCTTTTTTATTTTCTTTATCATCTAAAGCCTCGTCAAGAGCCTCGACTAATTCATCCATTGAATAATATCTTTTTACGCGCCTGGCTGGTGGAACGATAGGATCAACATCTTCTATTTCTCCTAATTCTTCTTGAAGTTCTTCTTTTTCTAGGGCTTTTTCTTTTTCTTCTTCATCTTCTTCGTCCCCAAGTTCAAGTAACACGTCTGATTTCATTCTTAATAGTATAGATGAAGCTAATATAGCCCTTCCTGAAAGTCTTATGTCTACTTTTTTCATTTTATTTAGTTCTTCAATGTATTGATCGGTTAGGTTTACTATGTCCATCTTCCATGGATCTACGTCTCCGGATCTGGCGAGATTCAGTAGAATATCTGCGGGTTTGACAGGCAATTTACCACCTATTTTTCTTCTTCAACTTCGATATAATCCATTGCTTCATTCATATCTAATCCAAAGGTTTTTGATATCCCATTTTCCATGGAAACACCGATTATTTTATCTGCTTGAGACATCATTGCATCTCTAAGAGTTATAATTATGTACTGACTTTCCTCTGAGTTTTTTATCATATTGGCTACTCTTTCCACATTTTTATCATCAAGATGTGCATCAATCTCATCTAAGAGATAGAAAGGAGCAGGCTCGTATTTTTGGATTGCAAATATAAAAGCCAAAGCTGTTAAAGCCTTCTCCCCACCCGACATGGCCTCAATTCTTTTAATTTCCTTACCAGCTGGACTTGCTTCTATCTCCAGACCTGATTCAGAATCGAGAGGATCTTCTTCATTTATAGACATATGAGCTTCTCCGCCTTCTGAAAGATCTTCAAAAACTTCAGAAAAGTTAGATGAGATTGAATTGTAGGCTTCCAAGAAAACTTTCCTTTTCTTTTGTTCCATATTTTGTATGAACTTCTCTATTGATCTCTTTTCCTCAAGAAGTTTTTCTTTTTTAGTTTTTAGTTCGCCGTATCTTTCCTCAACTTCTTCGTATTCATCTATTGACTTCATATTCACAGGTTGAAGATCTTCTAACTCCTTTTGCATGTCTTCAATTTTTGTTTCAAGTTCTTCCAAGTCTTCAGGAGGTTCAGCATCTTCAAGTTCATGTTCTTCTCTTAAGTCTTGAATTCTCTCAGCCTTACGAGCTTTCTCAATATCTTTTTTCTTTAGATTATCTTTTAGTTCTGAAAGGTCTTCTTGTAGATTTTGTTCTCCTTGGTTTAATATTTCTATTCTCTTTCTCAGATCCTTTCTTTCATCTTTGAGTTTATCTATTTTTTCTTCAACGTCTTTTTGTCTTTCTTTAATCTCAATTAATTTCTCCTCTTTCTCTTTCAATTCTTCTTTTTCCTTGATTCTGTTTTCTTTTAGATCTGAAACTTTCTCGTTAATTGAATTTATTTCTTCTCGGGCTTCTTCTATGCTATTATCGAACATTTCTATTTTTGATTGATGAGAATCTAATTCTGATTTTATTTCTCTTTTATTATCTTTTAATTCGCTAATTTCTTCTTCGATATTTCTTACTTTCTGATCGATTTCTTTGGATTCCGATTCATCGATTTTATTCTTGATTTCTTCTTTTTTATCTGATAGTTCTTCTATTTTTTTCTCTTTTTCCTTGAAATCTGAATTTAGTTTTGATAGATCTTTTTCCAGCTCTTTTTTTGATGATTCTAGGTTTTCTTTTATCATTTGTCTTTTTTTACTTTGATCGTTAAGATCTTCAATTTCTGTTTTTAGATCCTCGATCTTTTCCTCTTTATTTTCTTTTTTGGCCTTAGATTCTGCAATTTCTTCTCTTAATCTAATTTTCTCATCTTCAAGATCGTTAATTTGATCTTCAAGCTTATCTCTTTTATCTTCAAGCTCCTTTATCTCACTTTCGAGGCTTGAAACATTTATCATGCTTTTATTCTTACTTTTCTTAGATCCTCCAACCATTTTACCGCTTTTTTCGATTAATTCTCCTTCTAGAGTCACCATTCTTTTATTTTCTATACTTTTTGCAGTATCTAAATCTTTTACTACAAGTGTACTGCCGAGAACATACTCTAAGGCATCACGAAATTTAGGATCGAAATCAATAAGATTAATAGCAAGATCTATAACTCCATCATCTTCATAATAATTTACTGGACGAGGAGTTATTCTATCTAAAGGAATAAACGAGGCTCTACCCAATCTATTTGTCTTCAAATAATTAATACATTTTTGAGCTGATTCGTAGTTTTCAACAATAATGTTATCCAATCTTCCTCCTATCGCCGTTTCAATAGCTATGTCAAATTTTTGATCCTTGATCTCAATTAAATCGCCAACTGTTCCATGAACACCCTTAATATCGCCTTTCACATCTAAAATCTCTCTTACTGGCTTCCTGTATCTAGTTTGCCTGCGGTGTTCTTCTAATTTATCCCTTTTATCATCCAACTTGGATTTTACTTTCTTGATCTCTTTTCGTTTTTTACTTTCTTTATCTCCAATATCGTAGTATTGGGATCTAAGATCGGAGATACGATCTTCTAAGTTTTCAAGATCATTCTTGGTTGTTTTTAGTTCTCTCTCTTTCTCTTCAATAGGTATTTCTTTATCTTCAAGATTCTCGTAAGAATTTTTTGTCTCTTTTAATTCAATTTCTTTTTCATTTAATTCATCTTTAATCTCATAGTAACGATCTCTTTCTTTTTCTAATTCATCTTCAATTTTTTGAAGTTGATCTCGTAATTCGACAATATTCTCATCTAAATCTTCTAATTCTTGAATTAAACTGTCATATTTTTTCTTTTTATTCTTTAATTTTTCTAGGATCTTAACTTTTTCTTTTTTGATTCCTTCAATTTCTGATTGTTTTTCGTCCTTTTTTCTCTTGAGTTCTTCGATCTTTGATTCTTCATCAGTTTTTTTATCTTTTGATCTTTCTATTCTATCATTTATGTGTCCTATATTTCTTTTTTTATTATCTATCTTTCCTTTTATTCTCTCTTTTTTCCTTTCAACTTCAATGATCTCATTATCCTCTATTTGGCTTTCAATCTCATCAATTTTATTCTCCTTTTCTTTGATATCAGATCGGATTTGCTTAATGGCTTCCGTTTTCTTTTCTATTTTTCCTTGATACTCATTAATCTCTTCTTCTGCCTTTTCTACTTCTTGTTTTAACTTTTCAACTCTTCCAGCTATTAGAGAATCCTTATCTTTTTCCAGTTTTTCCTTTAAATGTTGGTATCTAAGAGCATCGTTCCTTTCTTGTTCCAATCTTTCAACTTGCTTACCAACCTCTGAAACACGGAACTCTATCTTATCAAGATTCTCCTTAGCCGTGCTTAACTCCTTTTCAGCTTCTTTCTTTTTGTCTTCGTACTCTTCAATTCCTGAAACCTCTTCTATAATATTTCTCCGTTGCATAGGACTCATCTTAATGATCTCCGTAACATCCCCCTGAAGAATTATATTATGGCCTTCCGGGGAAATACCGGCAGACATCAAAGTATCAAGAATACTCTTACGTGAAGTTTTCTCACCATTTAATCTGTAAATACTCCTATTATCCGACCGGATTTCTCTGGAAATAACTACTTCATCATCATCCACGGGTAATTCTTCATCCTCGTTATTAAAATAAACTTCTACAAGTGCATTATTCGCTGGATCGCGTGCTTTACCTCCCATAAAAATTAGGTCTTGAAGAACAGAAGCTCTCATAGATTTAGAGGATAAAGTACCTAATACAAATTGTATAGCATCACCGATATTACTTTTCCCACTACCGTTAGGTCCTACTACTGTGGTAAAAGAATTAGAAAAAGTGACTTCGACTTTTTTATTACCGTATGACTTGAATCCTTCCATCACTAGTTTCTCTAGATGCACCATACTTTCTCCCTAGATCTATTCACTAACAGCAGCCCAGAGTTCATCTTCTTTTTTTATCTTATTTCTTCTAATACCTTCCTCCAAAGAATAAACCAAACGGTCCTTTGGAACGTTAATATCAAAGTATTCTTCAAAATCATTTAATATATCATTAGTAGTTTTAGGTTCTTCTTCAAGAACTTCACTTGTAAGATTGATCATATCCTCCACGAAATTCCAAGGATAGACAATCCAAGCCCAATCAATCTCCTCAGAGTAGTAATCTGGCTTAAAATCAGAACCCTTAATATTCTGAAGAGTTGCTGTCCTTACCTCATCTGGATTCTGATCCTCTACATCCTCTACAGCAACTTTAAAGGTTTCACCAGTATCTGAAATATCATCTACAATTAACACATCCTTCCCAGATAAGTCCTCATTTACTGAGTACTTAACTCTGGCGTTTTGATCTGGCGTTGCTGTAACTCCCCAGTGAGAAACTTTTATGCTAAGTAACTCAGTAACACCAAGCATATCACAAAAAATTCTTGATGGAACCCAAGCTCCTCGAGCAATACCGATGATCACATCGGGCTGCCACCCAGAATCCTTTACATCTTCAGAAACATTTTTTGTTAAAGAATAGATATCATCCCAATCCAACAGTACACATGGTTTTTCTTCGACCATCAACATTCCCTTTTAACTCGATAGTTTATATTGAATAAAAAAGTTTTGGATTAAGTGTCTGAAATTTCTAATACTTAAAAATTGATGAACTAGATAAGGATAAAATAAATAAAAAGGAATCCATAGTATACATTATAAGCAAGTTCGGGTTACTAAGAGTTTAATAATTAATAAAACATTTTGTAATTAAAGATAAGTTTTTATATTATTGTCATCAATAAAAAATATATGTAATTTTTACTCTCAGTTAGTCATTAGTCCTCTATAGGGGGAGAGATAATCAGAACAACCAAAATATTAAAAGAAAAGCTCAAAGGAGGAAAGAGGAAAATAATACCTCAGACAAAGTATACAGAGCCTGGTATCGCTGCGTTATTTATTATTTTGGTTCTATCATACACTTATATTGGTCCGAAGCCATCTGATCTTTCAAGAGAAGGATTCATGATGATCGGTATACTGTTAATTGCGGCCGTTCTTTGGACAACTGAGATCATTCCATTATCCGCTACAGGCATTTTAGTTATTGTACTACAACCTATTATGCGTATTGCTACCGCTAGTGATGCATTCGCTACATTTGGAAATAAAGCAGTATTTTTTCTACTTGGAGCATTTATTCTATCAGCCGCTGTTGAAAAACATCAACTACATAAAAGAATAGCATTAAAAATACTGAAAATCTTTGAAGGAGGTCCTAAAAGGTTCATTGCAGGTCTTGCCTTTACAGGAGCAATACTTTCCTTTGTAATTCCCTCTCACGCCGTAGCTGCATTACTATTACCGGTAATAATACATATAATTACCAGTTTAAATCTTAAACCAAAACAAAGCAATTTTGGGAAAGCAGCAGCACTTTCAATAATCGCAGGCACAAATATAGGTAGCTGGGGGACCCTGTTAGGAGGGGCCAGAAATCCGCTTACTATTTCATTTCTTAATGAAACTCTTGGCTACGAGTTATCTTTTCTTGGATGGATGAAATTTTCAGTTCCAGTAGTTATAATTTCACTGCCATTAATGATAATAACTTTATTACTTTTGTTTCCTCCAGAGATAAGTGATCTAAGCAGTGCTAGAGATAAGATTAGAGAAGAAGTTGAAGACCTTGGTCCAGTTACTTCTGATGAAAAGAAAATTATTGGGGTATATGTAGTTACCCTATTACTTTTAGTTGGTTTTTCAAGTCAATTAGGAGTGGCGGTAACTGTCGTGTTAGGATCGTTATCATTATTTTTTCTCAGAGTGCTTAAGTGGGAAGATGTTGAGGAGAGGGTTCAATGGGGAATTCTTTTTCTGTATGGTGGAGCAATTGTGATGGGTTCTGGTTTGCAAGAAACAGGAGCTGCTGTTTGGTTTACGTCGAAAGTAACACCATTCATGATAAATGAGTATGTTGCATTCTTTATAATTATACTTATTGGGATGTTATTAACTCAGGCCATGAGTAATACCGCAGCTGTAGCTCTGTTACTTCCGATCGGTTTTAGTATTGCCTCTCAATTTTCAGGAATTTCTCCAGTTGCCATTTCTATGGGTATTGCTTTATCTGGAGGTGGAGCTTTTATGTTGATTATTTCTACTCCAGCAGCAGCTATTTCATACTCTTCCGGTTATTTTTCAACCAAAGATCTTTTAAAATACGGATCAGTTGCCGTAATAATAAATCTAATCGTGATTTATGGAATTGCTATGTCATATTGGCAGTTATTAGTCTAGTCAGGCCTAGATAATTTATTTAAGTAAAAAGTATGTATAACCGATGTAAGTATGATAAATGAAATCATATATTATGAGGTGAAACAAGATTGTTTAAAAAAATCTTAGTTCCCGTATCATCTGAATACTTTCCTGAAAAAGCTATGGATAAAGCCCTTGAGATGTCTAAGTACTTCGAGGCCGATGTAGAAGTGATCTACATTATCGAAGAGAAAATGGAAGATAAAATACAGAAGGCTTCAGAATACGTTAGAACGGATAAACAAATAAAAGAAACAGAAAAAGAACGAGAGAAAGCCAAGAGAGAAGAATTTAATTCAACAATGGATAATTGGGAGGAGGAATTTGGGGAGAATATTCATTTTAGCACCAAAATTGTTAGTGGTGAATATTCGGATGAAATAGCATCCGAGTTAGAAAAATTCGATGCGGATCTAGTTGTCCTAGAAACGGAGCAAGAAAGTGTTTTAAATTATAGATTGTTCTATAAGAAGGCTGATAGTCCAGTAATGATCGTTAGGTAGTAGCTATTTCGAGTCTATTTTTATATCTAAGATTATATTATCGATTTCTTTGGAATACGATCTTACTTTTCTTTGGTTAACAAATTCTATCTCTAGATTACTATTTTTTGGTTTTTTATTTTTTAGTTCTGTTTTAGTTTTTTCTAAGTTTTTTGTGAAGGTGTAGAAATGTATTATTCCACCGGGTTTTGTTTTTTTGATTGCTGGTTGTAAGAATTGTTCCGCTTTTGATGGTAGATTCATTATTATTCTATCGGTTGGTTTTAGTTTTTTGATTATTTTTTTTGCATTTCCTTTGTGGGGTTGGATGATGTTTTGTACGTTGTTTATTTTTATGTTTTCTTTTAGGTATTTGTAGGCTTCTGGGTTTATTTCGATGGAGTCTATTTTCTTAGGACCGTTTATTTTTGATGAATGTTTTGCAATCATTATCGAGAAGGGTCCTACACCTGCGAACATATCAATTACGCTTTTTACGTTATTCATTGAGTTTGTTATTTTTTTTCTTTCTGTTGATAGTCTTGGTGTGAAGTATACTTTTTGTAAATCCATTTTTAGTTCGATTCCGTGTTCTTTGTATAGAGTTTCTGTCTTGTTTTTTCCTGCCAATAGTTCGAGATCTCTTACCCTATATCTGCCTGATACTGGGCTTTTTTGGTCTAAGACTGTTTTAATATTTTCATGTGCTTTTATTAATGCTTTTGCTATGGTTTTTTTGTATTCATTTAGTTCCTCTGGGATATCTATTATTGCTATGTTTCCGATTAAGTCATATGAGCTTGGTAGTTTGTTCCATAGCTTCTTTGGAATTTTAGGATCAGAGGATTTTTTTATGACTTCTTTGTAGTTTTTTGGGGTTTTTTGTACTTTTTCTGGTTGAAATTCGACTATTTTCCCATATTTTTTTAAATCGTATTTTTTTTGGTTGTTTTTTAGTGGGAGGATTAAATATTCATTTTTTCTTACTATTTTGTAATCTTGATTTAATTTATTTCGTCTTAAGAGTTTTTTTCTGGTCTTTTCGCCTTTTTCCTTTGGAATTTTTAATCCTTTCATGTTTATAACATCTCATCTTGTCTTTTTTAATATTGTGATCGCTAGAACAAGGAATAGAAGAATGGGTAGGATTATAATCGAGCTCATAGCTGTTTTAATGCCTTTTAAATCCGATATTAGTCCAATTATTGGGGGTGAAATTACGAATCCTATATTTATAGACATCATGCCTAGAGCGTTTATGGGTCCTGTGTGTTTAGGTTTAGCATCTACCGCCCATGCTATCATTGTTGGGACTACACCTGATACTAAGAATCCTGTTACGAATATACTTACTAGCATTAATATTTTTGAAGACAAAACAAAGGTAAAAATCATAAAGGGGGTTGAAATTAGTGAATTAATCATAATAAGCTTAGTATATCCCCATTTTTCGGAAAAAATACTATAAAAGAATCTACCAGGTATATAGGCTGATAGAAAAATTGATAAGGTCACATTAGCAAAAGATTCGGAGAAATACAGATTAGAGTAATAAGGCAACCAAGTAAAGAAGGCATTCTCAATGCAACCATCGATAATCAAGACTAGTATTAAAGTTATTATCGCGGGATCTCTTAATAAACTCTTTATCTCTTCTAATGTTATTGGATTTTCATTTTCTATATTTTCAGGAGGATCTGCTCCCCATAAGAATACTAAAGCAGGTAAAGCCATTAATCCTAATGAGTAATAAACCATTCTCCAATTACCGAGTATCAATACCAGGTTCACGTATAGAGGACCTAGTACTGCTCCGATAGACCAGGCGAGTTCTTGAAGATTAAAGATCCTACCTCTCTCTAGTGGATATAAATGACTGAGAACTATTCGGTCAAGCGCTCTTATTCCTCCAGAAGCTATTCCTCGACCGAACATAAAAGTCAGTAAGACAAGAAATACTGGAGAGGTCCCAATCAGGCCTAAGAAGATGGAATGGACAATTATAAGTAATAAGATGAACTTTTTTATATTTATTTTCCCTGCGAACATTCCAAAAACTAAAATCGTAATAGCAAAGCCTGAGGCAAGAGCTGGAGAAACCAAGCCAAGGATCGAATCTGATACTAGAAAGCTTTCCTTAAAAGTAGGTATGAGAGCTCCTCTAGCTTGAAGACTAGCACCACCAACCACTACAAACAAAAACAATCCTAAAGTCCATCTTACCCGGTTCTTCACTAAACCACCCTCACTTCTGAAAAATAAGTACTAATAAAGGTTTGGAGTCTAGTAGCAAATTAATAAATATTATTTCCCTAGAAATTGATTAAGTCAGGATCTACCTTTAATAATAAAATCAATATAAAGAAAGATGGTTAATTAGAAAAAAAGAATAATGAATTTATTCTATATCTTCGAATTTGTTTTCAAGTTTTTCAAGGACCTGTGGGAGAGTTGTGTACTCCATATCTTCATCTGGAAGTCTGTGCGGTTCGAAAGGTCCATGTTGTCTCATGTAGTCTGCTACTTCTTCAGCTTTCTTTCTTGACTGATCAAAGGCCGGATCATCGAACATATCACTTGGTCCTGTAATCATGCCATCTTTTACCTGGAATCCGAGAGCTACAACTCTTGGTGGGCCATCAAATCTTGTTGGTCTTGCATCTTCAAGGGGGACTGGCATTATTGGACCATTATGAGATCCTCTCATCCATCCACTAACTAATTCTGGATGGGAAAATGGTTCTAATATTTCTCCAGCTGCCGGGAGTCCTGATTGACCTCTTACTATTGCTACTGGATCATCTTTACCTACGTATTCTCCAGCGATGTGTGAAAGCTTTTCTGTAGATATTACGGCTGCAGCATCTTCTGAAGAGTTTGGATTTTGTTGTTTTGGGTATACTCTTTTTATTACGTATCTGCTCTTGGATCCTATTAGCGCTAGCATATCGTATAGTTCTTCAGGAACTTCGAATTCGACTTTTCTGTGTTCTCTTATATCCCAGACTTCGAAAACGAATCCATCGTGCATGCTTGGATCCAGTACTAGGCCTGCGGTATTGAAGGGATCTGCGAATATTTTGTATATTGGTAGGTTGAATGCTCCTGGTTCAGTTTTATCCATTAGGAATGTGAATATTGGGTTGCTTTTTCTTTCTTCAAATTCCATTTCAGCGATTCCAGGACCCATGCCTCTTACGTTGCCCGAGAAAGCATCACTGAGTATGTCTTGCCCCGCTCCGTAAAGACCCATTTCCTTTGCTTTCTCTGTTGCTTCCTGAAAAACTTCCCATGCTATTTCATGGACTATTTCACTGTTTTCACCATGATCATGAGTCATTATAAGTTCTAAATCATCTCCACAGTTTGTTATTCTGTAATCAAATAATTCTTCATCTATTGTCTCAGATAAAACAGAGTCAGCAACATCAATCAATTCTTCCGGTACTACATGATGTCCTGCTAAACTACCGACATCAGCTTTAATTAAGCTAAAAGTTGTTTCCATTAAATTCACCTCAATTTTCCTACATTTATCCTAGTTATTTTAGAACTATAAAACTTTTTAGTCGAGAACCAAGTTAAGGTAGCAAGCCTACATATGGGTGTCAATTTTGAATTTTAAAATATAATTCATTAGAAATTTTAAAAGATGAAAAAGTTTAGAATCATATTTTCATTACTAATTCTTTCTTTTATAAATGAATAAAAGGTTAATCGGGTAATTAAAAGTCTATTAGATCTTTCATTACTTTTTTAGGGTTCTCCGCCTTGGTGTACCCTGATGCCAATAAAACACCTTTTGCTCCCAGTTCGAGGGCTTTCTTAACGTCTTCTCCATTTGAAATACCTGCTCCGCATATCACTTTCACATTAGAGTTATATTTCTTAACCAGTTCTATAGAATCAGTCACGACCTCCGGATCAGCTTCAGAAACTGGAGTACCTGTTCCAATGAGTTCAGGAGGTTCTATAGCTATATAATCAGGATCTAAAGGTGCAAGCCCTGCACTTACCTTAGGATTATTTGCACAAACCATTGTCTCAAGATCTAAGTCCTTTGCTTTATCAATAGAAGCCTCAATATCGGCCAGTTTCATTCTATTCTCCGAATGATTAAGAATAACTCCTTCCACACCAGAATCCTTAATTGCATCAGGCAAAATATGTCCTGTATTGCTCCCGGGATCAATAGGGTCAATATGCTGTGCGTAAACCGGGATATCAACTTTTCCCGTAATCATTCTTAAATCCATAACCTGAGGAGCTACCATTACTGAAAAATTCTTCTCCGATTCCTTCTTCACTCTTTGAGCTATCTTCGATAAATCCAAAGCATTTTGTCCATAAGCCTTACCATATGTTTTAAAATTTATACCAATAACAATATCTTCCATCTTAACCACATTAAAAAAGAAAGAGGATATAATTAATATTTTTTGATCACATTTCCCAATCAATTTCTAATAAATCCTCATAGGATTCCAAGAAGTTTTGCCAATATTCTTTCGCTGTCTTTTCTTTATTCTTTTTAAATTCATCCCACCAAGTATTGTTTCCAAATTCTCCAGCACCGTAGGATATTAAGTCGATCACTTTCTTGCTATCCCAGTATGAAGGTTTTATACCTGCTTTTTTATCATATTCAACTATTTTTTGGAATATTTCCTTATTATGTTCATCATCGATTTTTATTCCCCATGATTCATCTAAAAGTGTTGGGATTACATCCGTAGCCCATTTTCTATGAAATCTACACATTCCTATATTCTCAGAGTACATCTCAGTAATAGCTTTTTCATAGCATTTATCTGCTAGCCTTTCAGGATCGTAGAAAACGCCATATTGATAGAAGGTGAAGTACTTTCCCTGGATAGGAATAGGCATGAAATTACCTATAGCCCAATACATAGTTGGAGATATTTCTCCTTCATCACCAAATGGGACATAAACTGCGAAATCTTTGTAGCTATCATAATTGTGACTAAGGTCTTGTTCTAATCTTTCAGAAAATCTTTGATCCATCTTCTGTGCGGCTTTCCTTTTTCCTTTTCCTAAAAGCTTACATAATTCATTTTCTCCATATGCTATGTTTTCAGCTAATTCAGCTACTAGTTTTGCATTTTTTTCTGAGTCTTCTTCGAAATCAAAGTTTTCAAGATCAAATTTAGGTTCTTTACTTAATCCTACTTCCTCTTTCATAAGCAGATCTTCAGATATAAGTTCGAATACCCAT
Source organism: uncultured Thermococci archaeon (assembly GCA_964436705.1). Taxonomy (GTDB): domain Archaea; phylum Methanobacteriota_B; class Thermococci; order Thermococcales; family CAYNOZ01; genus CAYNOZ01. Next base: position 9,950 of record CAYTEI010000010.1, on the reverse strand, counting down.
GAAGATAGACTTCCAAAGTCTATAGCGTCGAATCCCATCGCATCTATTTTGTGAACTGATATATCGGATTTATGTATTTCAAAAGATCCTGATAATGGGCCTCCAGCTTCATAGGGTTCGTAATCTACGTGTTCGCCTTCTCGATACTTTTTACAGACTACTGGACATGGTTCGCCACAATTAGTCCAGTTTCTTGTTTCTATTGCTTCTTCATTAAAGGGTTCCCAATAATTTTCCATTATTTCTTCGTGAACGCTAATTCTTTCATCAAGAGACATATAAGGCATATTCCAGTTAAATATAGGAGTGAATTCTCCTAGTGATGGATAATTTCCTCCAAAGGTCCCTCCTGATTCCAAGTTCTCATTGTAACGATATTTAGTAGTCTTTTCTTGAATAACTTTATTGTATGGTTTATCAAAATGGCCGCTAAGAACTTCTTGAACATTATTGGGGTCTGATAAGTCGGTTTTAGGAAATTTTCTTTCCAGATTACCGCCAAAAACTATTCCGACTACGTTGTGAGATTGATACATGACGGATCCACCGCCTCCTCTTCCTGCCCAGTCCTCTGCCCCGGGAACCATTTCATCGTCTTTTATATCAGCTGAAAAGATACCTGCCATATTTGAGTTCATTGCTGCGGGTCCTACTACCATACTTCGGTATTTATTATCGAATTTATAAGAAAAGTTATCGATTATGTACTGAGTTAAAGCATAAACTCCTTCTTCGTCTTTATATTGTTTATATATATCTATTAAATTGTTTTTATTTATTTCATGGTATTCAATATCTATTTTAGATTCTTCTTCTGTATCTTGACCCTTTAAAAGTATTATTGTGGGGTTTTGAGATTTATTTCGTAGAGCTACATAATCTAGACCTGTTTTAATGAATTTATGACCTGTTCCCCCCATGGAAGAGAAGAAAAAACCTTTCCAAAGTGGTGATCTGAAAGTAAACACAATTCTATGGGTTCCAGGTAAAGAGCTTCCAGCCAATCTTCCTATTCCAAAGCAGAGAACATTTTTATCGTTAAGAGGTTCTTCATCATGGGTTTCGTACTTAAAATGATTCTTCAAACCCCAATCGACAGGACCGACAATTTCATCGGAAACCTCTTCAATAGATTCCGTTTTATTACTAAGATTAAATCTAATTGAAGTAAAATTACTTTTATCATTTTTTAAGTTGATATCATTACTTACCTCGTTCATAAGTTTTCCTCCCAATGCTTAAAATAATATTCAATATATAATGTTGATATAGTTATTCAAATCTTTAAGATTCTTTATTATTTTTTTAGGAATCTGGTAAATCAATTATAATCATTCTAGTTTTAAGCTTAAAGAAAGATTTAAGAGATAAATTTATTAGCGTTTTTTCTAGTGAATCTTCAGTTTTGAAAAAATATGGAATTCTTTATTTTAAAAATCTTGGGGTATTTAATTAGTATTAAACTAAAATAATCCAATCATAAAAGTTTAAATCAGGTTAAAATATCAATAAAATTTTTTTAATTATTGAAAAACTAAAAAAGTAAAATAATTTTACTTTATTGGTTCTAGATGGGTAAATAAAATATTGATTTAAAAATTAATTGATTTAATTATTATTTTCATAGAATTTATTCGCCTGATCTTCTGAAAGAAGTTTAGTGTAAAATCTTGTCTTGCTTCCGAGAGTCGATAAGAGGTTGGTAATTACTCGTGCTTGCCCCATCATTCTAGTATTTTTAGGATCGATCTTCTCTTCCAACTATCTCATTATCACTTCTCTATATTGAGTTCAATTGATTTTTCTTTATTTATTGGATATAATAGGGCTTAAAGGAGATTTCTTTACTCTTTTTTTCTTGGATTAGAATTAGGATTCATTATTTCTGTTCCATCAAAGTATGATGCATATAATCATATTACTGATTTATGAATGGAAAATTATAGGGCTTCCCAAAAAAAAGTGGGTATAAAAAATGTTAAAAATGTTAATTGAAAGGATTATTCGTTATTTAGTCGTATTACTTCTTGTCCATTCATGTATTCATGGAGGACTTGTGGTATCTCTACGATTCCGTCTTCGGTTTGGTTGTTTTCCAGTATAGCTACCATTGTTCTGGTGTCTGCCAATGCTGTACTGTTTAGAGTGTGAACATACTTTGTATCGCTGCTGGTACCTTTTCTGTATCGAATATTCAATCTTCGGGATTGCCAGCCTTTACAATTACTACATGATACAACTTCTCTGAATCGTCCTTGTCCTGGGTTCCATGTTTCGATATCGTACTTTTTGGCGGCGACCATACCGAGATCTCCTGTACAGACATTCACTACTCTATATGGTATATTAAGTTCTTTATATACTTCTTCAGCGTTTTCGATGAGTTCTTTATGGTAATCCCATGAGTTTTCAGGTTTTGAGAATATAAATTGTTCAACTTTGTTAAATTGATGAACTCTGAATATTCCTTTAGTATCTTTACCGTGGCTTCCTGCTTCTTTTCTGAAACAAGGGCTTATTCCCATGTATTTTAGTGGAAGATCTTTCTTCTGTATAATTTCGTCTTTATGCATTCCTGCTAAAGCATGTTCTGAGGTAGGGGCTAGGTATAGATCTTCATCTTCTATTTTGTATATCATTTCTTCGAAGTCATCAAAGGAGGTGACTCCTTCTTCTACTTCTCTTTTCAGCATGTATGGAGGTATTACTTGTTTGTATCCTTTTTTATCTATTTTATCCATTGTGTATTGAAGTAAAGCCATATTAAGCTTAACTAAGTCCCCATATAGGTAGAAAAATCTTGATCCTGCTGTTTTCGCTGCTCTCTGAGTGTCCGCTATCTCTAATTCATTGAGAAGATCCACATGGATCTTGGGTTCCCATTCTAATTCTTCGTATTCTGCGTCTTCAACCGATTCTTCTTCAAAGTGATCAATCTCCTCCTTATATACTGTTGCCTTCCCCCAATTTCTTATTGGTACGTTATCTTCTTCTCCTTCTCCTTTAGGAACAGAATCATCCATTATATTAGGGAGACGCCAAAGAATATAATTTCTACGCTCTTTTAATTCTTCTACTTCATTCTCTAAATCATCTATCTTATTTGCCAAATCTTTAGATTTTTTAATTATGTCTGAAGCGTCTTCATCATTCTTTTTCTTCTCAGCTATCTCCTGAGTTAATTCATTTCTTTCATGTCTTAAATCATTTAATTCAGTAAGCTTCTCACGCCATCTCTTATCTTTCTCACGTACTTCATCAACCCAATCAAGCTTTTCGAGAGATCCTCGCTTCTTTAAATCTCGTTTCACAATCTCCGGATTCTCTCGCAATAACTCTATATCAAGCATGATTATTCCCATAATATTGAAATTCAAAGAATTTAAAACAATTTCGGTAAAACAGCTAAACAAAAATAACCAACCAAAAACCTGAAAAACAATTTAAGGCTAGTTAAAACCTTGAAGAGCCTATAAAAAAAGTAAAAATAAAAATAGCTATTCACTGTTTGGGATTAAAAATCAGAAATACATAGATCCCTTTCAGGTATACCAACTAAAACCGGATAGTATCAGAGCGTCTTAAACCTTTTTAATATCAAGACAAGTAGAATAAACGACCAACATGAAGAATAAATCGAATCAATATATGATTAGAAATGAATTGTTACTAATTATTCTGATTCTAGCAACTATCGGAGGGGGAATCTACCTTTTCCATAAGCAAAATCTAATACTTACAGCTTTAATGTCTATTGTAACAATATTCATAATATACCTTGGTACGACAGGAAATAAAGAGGAAATAATGTATTTTATCGTAGCTTTTATTATAGGTGGAGTCGGTGACATAATTATCTCTAGAATAGGAGCATGGAAATTTAACAATCCTAACTTCTTCGGCATTCCAACCTGGCTACCACTCTCATGGGGTCTAACGGCAGTACTATTCAAAAAAATAGTTACATTAACTAAAAACTACTCAAGAAGGGATCAAATCGATAATAAAACTAATGAGGATTAAAAAAATCAGAACTCATTTTACTAAGAATAAATAGATTTAAGGACTTTAATAATTTGTAAAAAAGTTATTCCTCCAAGATCCATTATACCATGGATAAGGACTTCTATATGTTTCGACATTGATTTAAAACTCTCTACTAATGTTAGCTCCTATGTGATAAATCTAAATTGTTATTGCATTACTAAAAATAATTACCTTAAAATTATCTATTAATACTATTCAATTTCTAAGTAATTTTTTCAGAATCGATCTATCTGTTTAATCAGTTTTTAAATGATCTATCATATAGAAAGGTTAAATAATTCAAGAGATTTTTTAAATTTAAGGTATTAGTTCTATTAGTAACTATTCTGCCAATATTATATGTATCGCTAATGTTAGATACATTAGGAAGGTGCCTAGTATGTGAATTTTTCTCCAAAGTCTAAATTTCTTTAAAAGATACTCTAAACCAGATTTATCTATCTTAATCCTCAATTTTTCAACCCTTGAATGCAAGTAACTACCGTAAAAGCCACTAAGATTCTCTAATAATATCAAAACACCAAGTAATAAACCTGAAAACCCAAACAAACCTTCATATTCTGTACATGAGAAAAAATGAGGAACAGTTAAAACAGAACCGATAACAACAATTATCTGATGAATACCAAGAGAACTAATTGGTAATTTTAACTTAATAGAATTATCTAACCAAGAAAAATCAAAATTTGGTGATTTCTTAATCTCCATAAGTGAAGTTCTTTTGGTAATAGAATAGAAGAGTATTCCAATAGTAATTAGGATGAATCCGTATTGGGCTAATCCCACATATAAATCCTCCTCTTCTTCGTCCTCTTCATAATCAGACTCATATTCGTCTTCCTGACTCTCCTCAGCTAACATTCTAATACCTGAGACCACAGGCATGAAAAGGATAAATACGAATAAAATCAAAATCATTAATCTAAACTTATCTGACTGAAACATTCTTTTCCAAACCTAGTAACAATTATTCTTTAGTTTTTCGATCTACCTAAACAGAAAAGGGACACATTAACTCTTAAAAGCTGCTGAATAAAATTAATTCTTTTCTTTACTATGTATTTTTTAATAGATTTGTATTTTTCTAGTCCTGTATCTCTGAATTTCCGGGATCAATCCTCAAAACTCCTTAAACCTCTAACCAAGATCATTCATAGATAATAGTATGGGTAGAACCAACCTAACTATAGAAACGACATAAAACTAGTAAAAGAAGATTATAAAGATCTTAGAAAATAATTAATTCATAAGGATAAAGAAATCTTCGATAAGTTGTTTTTAAACGCAAGTAAATGCCCTTACATGATCAATGCAGAACCCTAGACAACCCTCCTCAAAGATACTACTATCCACACTACTAGAACATGAAAAACCAAAACACCAATTAGAAAAAAAGAATAAAAACAATCTAATTTTCATTTTTACAATCATTCTTAGATGGATATATAATTTTGAATTATATTTTCAAAAACAAGTAAAAAAAAGCTATTTATGTTTTGAATTATTAAAAGGTGGTTCTTTGAGAATTGATGGGTCCATAAGAAGTGTTGTGGTCCCGTCGCCCGGATTTGAACCGGGATAAAAGCAGATCTACAGTCTGCCGCCTGGCCAAATTAGGCTACGACGGGTTGATTGAGACCATAGTTATGAGAATATTGGGATTATATAATTCTTTCGGTTCTTTTTTTCATAAGTAGAGTTCAACTTCTTCAATTATTTTAATCGCTTAATTGTTAAAGACGGCTTATTGTTTACTTAATTGGTTTTTATTAATTTTAATATGGTTAGAAGTTATTAAATAGAGTTTTTTGTTTGAGTCCTGTATTTTTTAAAGTTTTAGGGTTTATGGTTACTGAGGGATAAGATGGATATTAATCAGAAGATCTTGGTTGGTGAAACCTTAAGATTAGCATCATTACTATTATTTTTCTTAGGAGTTGGTATGGTAATAGTTGGTCTTCTACTTGATCTCTTAGGGAGTAAAGTTGGAATAAATATGGTTCAAATCTTTATTCCGTTCATAATTATCCCAGGAATTGTATTTTATTATTTAGAAAAGAGGCTTAATGAGATACTCCCTCCTTTGAGAGAGTTTTTAGAGGAACAAGACGATGATGAAGACTTTAATTTAGATGAATCCGAATTTCATCCTTAAAAACATTTTAAAAATGTAAATTTGTATTCTCCATGATTTTATCTCCTTTATATCAGCTAAGTCTCTTCTTTCATTATGATCAATAGGTTTTTATGATTAAGCTCTTTACAGACTACTGGTGGGAAAGTGCCTCTAGAGAGGTTAAAAGATAAGACAACTAAAGAAGTTCTTTGGATCTATATTCTTAGGCTTTTACACGAAAAGGATATGTATGCCTATGAAATTAAGAAAGAGATAAAAGAAAGATTTAACTTTGAACCTGCTACTGTTACTGGTTATGTTATTCTTTATAGGTTAAAAAGTAATGGATATGTAGAAAAAAGCCGCGAAGAACAAGGAAATGGAGGCAGCAGCAGAAAATACTACTCCATCACTCCAAAAGGACGTAAATTGTTAACTGAAGGCCTTGAATATTTAAACGAATTAACAAGTAAATTATCACTTAATACAAAACAGGAAAACAATGATTCACAAGAAATTAAAGAAGCTTTAAAAGAATAGAAATCAGACACAATCATATAACCTGATATAAGGGTGTTCCTAAACAATTCCTTTTAAATGATAGTTCTATCGTTTCTATAATAATCTTGTTTCTTTTTCAAGCGATAAATTTTTAAGACAGGGAAAGCCTTATATATCCTACTGGAAAAAACAATCCGGATAATAAGCCGGGGTAGCTTAGTTTGGTTAGAGCGCTTAGCTCATAAGGCCATTTACTGGGAAACTGAGAGGTCGCGGGTTCAACTCCCGCCCCCGGCACTATCCTGCTTAGTTAGCTGTCTGACCCTAACTTCCTTGTTCTCAACACGAATTCAACACATAAGAACCTTTTGATCCGACGAGAAAGAACAAATTTCTAGGATCAACTAAACCATTCTAAATAAATACCAAATCTTGAGAAAGCTGACTAAGAATCTGGATCCTCAACTGGAAATGATCTCAATATAGAAATCTACAAGGGCCAAAAAGTAATCGATGAAACTGAAGAGGAAAGAATCTGATTTTCAAAAATTAATGATATGAATTAATTGCCATAGAACAGAAAAGATCCTAGGAAGAAAATATATCTAACATTTATGAGAATAAAGAAAGATGAATATCAAGGAGTTCTAGAAAAACTTAGAGAAGGTGAAATTGGAGTGTCAGAAAATTTGTCAGAATTGTCCATAAATAAATCTCAATATTTCAGTAAATATCCTGATTATGTTAAGAAGGTAAGCAATATAAATTCTTATTTGAGAGAAAAGTTTGAGTTATTTGAGAGCCTTATGATTGTCAGATCATTGAAAATTAAGGGATCAATAGCTTTTACTTTAATGATTCTTTTTGGAACGGTATACTCGTTTTTAGTTTCTGTGTATTTGTTATATTAATTTAACATCTGTGATAATATTTTAACGGTAATCTATTTAAGTGATGTAATAATATTATACCATATGTTAGAAAATTATAACAGGTACCGGATTCTAAAAGAATTCTTCAAAGAACCCACCGAAAAACTCCAACTAAGAGAACTATCCAGGAGAACAGAAATATCTCCACCATCCGTCAAAAACCATTTAAATAAACTCATAGATCAAAAATTAGTAAAAAAAATAGAAAAAGGACTTTACCCCGGATACAAAGCAAACAGAAACCAAAAATTCAAAACCTATAAGAAAACCGATCTTGTCAGAACACTCCAAGAATCTGGTTTCATTGAATCACTAAATGAAGAATTATCAAACCCCAATGCCATAGTACTCTTCGGTTCAGGAGCCTATGGAGAAGACACAGAAAAAAGTGATATAGACATATTAGCAATAAGCACAAAAAATGAACTAAATCTTAAAAAATACGAAGAAAAAATCAATAGAAAAATAAATCTACAATTCATGAAAGAAAAAGAAATTAAAAGAAATAAAGAATTTGCTAACAATCTAGCGAACGGCATAGTTTTAGATGGGTACTTGGTGATCAAATGAGAAATTGGGAAGAATGTCTAGGAGATCAAGTTCAGAAAAGGAAGCCAGATATAGAGCAAGCAAAATCATTGTACAAATTAGCACAAGTCAGAAAAAAAGATAATAATAGGAGAGAAAAGAATAATAAGAATGTGCCATTAATAGTGGAAACTTATTGGGAGATAATCAAACAATTATTAACGGCATCCCTGAAAATTGATGGGTACAAATCATATTCTCAAGATTGTCTAATAGCATACGCGGAAGAGTTCTACAACTTTAATAAAAGAGAAATAAATCTAATGGATGAACTAAGAAAAATGAGAAACGATATAGACTATCGAGGAAAAATAATAGATTTAAACTATCTAGAAAGAAAGGAAGAACAGATTAAGACGATAGTAACAAAACTAACAGAGAAAATAAATAATAAGATTTAGCACTCCCCCCCTAAAAAATTATAATTTTGAAAAGCAAAGACCAACTTGTCAAAGAAAATCCACCTGATCAAGATCACTCCCTAAGGTGGTAAGATCGGGATCAATCATTGGGATCATGCTCTCAGAGAAAAGGTGTCTTGATCTATATTATATATATTTAATTATTTAATACATTAAAAAAATAATTAATAAATAAATACACACACCCATTCTAAGAAATGACTTAAAAAATCTTCTATTAATCCTATCTTGATACGAAAATAATTCTACAAATTTATATCTATAATAAGTCTAGTCGAAGAATCATTATCTTTAGTTCTGATAGTCCCGATCTTCCAGAATTGAAAATTATTTTTTTATTCAAAAAATGGGTGGACTGTCCCATTTATCCGAAACTAGGATCAAGCCGTGGATAAGAGACAACATAGTCAAGAGAAATTTGTTTCATTATTTATCTTTATATTCTCTATTACTCCTAGAATAGGATCATATCATAGGGATGTTGGATCTTCTCCAAGATCTAAATATTCACTTTAAATTATTTCTCCTTGAGTTCCTATCTTGATTTAAGATCGCAGGAACAGGTTAATCATATTTATGTTAAAATCCGTGTAGATAATGATTATCTATAGGTTTGTTCTATCATATATGTTTTTTCTGTGTCCTAGTGTGGCTATGAAGAGTTCTTTTTTGCTTTTTCTGAGTACACTAGATCCATTGGGATCATTCCATGTCTAGTTCTTCTTTGATCTCTTCGTGTGTGTAGGTTTTTCCTTCTTCTCTTTGTTTCTCACTTATTTTAATATCTTTTTTTGTTTGTTCTGATAGTTCTTCTTTCACTATTAGGTGTCAAACCGCATCTCTTACAAGTTCACTTTTATTCATGTAGTATGGATGCTCTTCTAAGTACTCCAAGATCCTTTTTTCCATCTCGTCAGGGAACTTCACATTAATAGAAGCCACAATTATCACTCAAGTATCATTAAGATATGATTTTAGTAATATTTGAGGATTTTTTCTCGAGGGCAAGACCACCGCTTCCAAAAACTAGGATCCAAATAAGAGGAAAATGAAACTTATTATATAACTCCTAAGTTATTAACTCTTTATAGTGTTTAATGTGCCTTAAAAACACTAATTACTCTAATCAATAGATATTTATATCTCTATAATTAGGATCATTCTAGATATTTTCGTTATTTAGTCTTTCAGGGAACTTATCAGGATCAAAGTTCGGAATAAAGGTTATCTCCTTATATCCGTTGAAATATTTGTTTAATTATCTAACTGAATATCTAAATGAGTGTTTTTACCCCCTAGATTCAGTTGGTTATCTTTTTTGGTACCGGGTTACCAATCTGAATT
>CAYTEI010000009.1:0-42986 GCA_964436705.1 uncultured Thermococci archaeon | reverse complement strand
GTGCTTTACTAGCTGTAGTAGTTGGTTCTGCAAGAGTTTATGGTGGGAAAGTAATTTCATTTATATCAACTGCCTATGTTGTAGCTTTTAGAGGTCTTCCATTAGTTGTAACCCTCTTCATCATTTATTTTGGTTTAACTAGATTTCAGATCTATTTATCTCCTTATTGGGCTGCCACAGTTAGCTTTATAGTTTGTAGCACGGCGTATCAATCAGAGTATATTAGAGGATCTATACGTTCAATTGAAGAAGGACAAGCACAAGCAGCTCGTTCCCAAGGAATGTCCCGTTTTCAGGAATTAAGACATATAGTACTTCCTCAAGCGTATAGAAGAGCTTTACCCGGTGTTTCGAATGAGATAATTTACCTAATTAAGTACTCTTCCCTAGCTTTCGTTGTAGGTGTATCTGAAATATTTGCAATAGCTAAAAGTCTTAACTCAATGCACTTTGCCCCATTCCTAATATTTGGGACTGCAGGAATTTTTTATTTAGGAGCTACTACCTTAGCCGATAGATTTTTCCTTTGGTGGGAATCCAGGTTAGAAGTACCGGGCATGGAAATTTCAAGTCGATAAATATTTTCCATACAATTTTAAAAATAATAGATTGGTGAATTTAGGATGTCTAATAATGAAACTGTATTAGAAGTTAAGGGAATTGAAAAATCTTATGGAGATGAATTAGTAATAGATGGAGTTTCTTTCTCCTTAGAGCAGGGAGAAACCAAAGTTATCGTGGGGTCTAGTGGTACCGGTAAGAGTACTCTTTTAAGGTGTATAAATTATCTTACTAAACCTGATAAGGGGGAAGTATATTTAGAAGGTAAGAAGGTCGGGGAGGATATAAGTAAAGATGAAGCAAGGACTGATATAGGATTTGTTTTTCAGCATTTCAATCTTTATAAACATTTAACAGCTTTAAGAAATGTTACAATAGCTTTAGAGAAGGTAGAGGGGATGGAAGAGGAAAGAGCAAAAGAGAAAGGTCTTTGGGAACTAGAAAGAGTTGGACTAGAAGATCATGCAGATAAATATCCGGGGGAACTATCAGGGGGCCAGAAACAACGAGTAGGAATTGCTAGAGCATTGTCTTTGTCGCCTGTATTAGTACTCTTCGATGAACCAACTTCAGCTTTGGATCCAGAATTAATAGGAGAGGTACTGGAAGTGATGAAAGATCTGGCGAAAGAAAACCTGACAATGCTTGTGGTTACTCATGAGATGGGGTTTGCTCAGTCAGTAGCTAGTGAAATGTTCTTTATGGAAAAGGGTAAGATCATAGAATCTGGAACCCCTTCAAAACTCATGCATAATCCGAAAAAAGAACGTACAGAGCAATTTCTTGGTAAAATATCTGAACTCTACGGTGGTGAGGAAGGTGAGAATAGAGGTTAAAAAGTGTCAGAATTGTTAATAATAGTTCCAGTAAAACAGGTTCCTGATATAGAGAATGTGAAGTTTGATGAAGAAAAAGGAAGGATAGATAGAAGCTCGGCCGAAACGGAAACTAATCCTTTTGATTTAAATGCTTTGGAAGAAGCCGTTAAACTAAAAGAAGAAGTTGGTGGAAAGGTAATTACTATAAGTATGGGCCCTTCACAGGCTAAGTCTACTTTAAGAAACTCTTTGGCTAGAGGGGCAGATGAAGCTATTCTATTATCAGGTTCTGGGTTTGCAGGAGCAGATACTTGGGCAACCTCATACACACTCGCCTCGGCCATCAAAAAAATTGGAAATTTCGACTTAATATTTTGTGGAGAGAAAACAGTTGATGGGGACACTGGTCAAGTAGGACCGGAAATTGCAGAAATATTGGATATTCCGCACGTGTCGTATGTTTCAAAGATTCGTGATAGGAAAAATGATAACATAGTTGTGGAAACTGATCTCTGGGATAAAATCTATGTAAAAAAATTGGGTTTTCCGGCGTTGGTGACTGTTACCAAGGATGCCAACGAACCTCGTCTTCCTACTTTAAAAGATAAAATGAAGGCTAAAAAGGCCGAAATTGATCAATGGGGGGCTGATGTTTTGAAGGAATTTTCTAATGAGGATAACTTTGGTTATTTGGGTTCTCCTACTGCTGTTGATAAGGTTGATGTTCCAGAGGAAGAGGTGCGAAAAGGCGAGATATTCAGAGATAAACCTTCTGAAGCTGCTAAGAAGCTTGTTTCAAGACTTAAAGATCAGGGGTTCGGGAAATGAGTTATGAAGAAGAAAGTAGTGTATGGATACTAGCTGAACAGGAAAATGGGGAAATACATTCCGTGTCCTATGAATTACTAGGTAAGGGAAAAGAACTTTCAGAAAAGCTAAATACTGAACTCTGCAGCTTATTACTAACTCCTGATAGTCAAAATGCTGAAGAATTGATATATAGAGGGGCAGATAAAGTATACGTAATGGAGGATCAAAATTTTGATCGTCCTGATGAAATTCTTTATAAGAAAAATATAGAGAGATTGGTGGAAAAAAAGGAGCCTGAGATTATTCTCATTGGAGCAACTAATTTTGGTAGATCTTTAGCTCCTAGGTTAGCTGCTTCTCTTGAAACTGGATTAACTGCAGATTGTACAGGTTTAAAAATAGATGAGGAAGGAAATTTCGTTCAAATAAGGCCAGCTTTTACTGGAAACATTCTTGCTCATATCTATACGGATAGATCTCCTAAAATGTCCACAGTAAGATACAAAGAATTTGAAGAAGCAAAACGCGATAAAAATAGAGAAGGAGAAATTATTAATTTAAAACCTATTATTGAAGATAATGAGAAAAGATCAAGTATAATAGAGATTATAAGACCTAAAGAAGAAATTAATTTAGAGGATGCGGAGATAGTTGTTTCTGTTGGTCAGGGACTTAAGGATCCCGATGATTTGGAACTTGTAAAGGATCTAGCTAATTCTTTTGAAGGAGTATTGGGGGCAAGTAGGCCTTTAGTAGATGAAGGATGGATAAGTAGAGAGCATCAAGTTGGATATAGCGGAAAAAGAGTTAAACCAAGACTTTATATTGCCTGTGGAATTTCAGGAGCTCCGCAGCATCTAGCAGGGATGAAAGAATCAGATGTTATTGTAGCGATTAACACAGATCCATCTGCTCCAATATTCAATTACGCAGACTACGGGATTGTAGGAGATATGTATGAGATAATACCTGAGCTAGTAAAGCAATTTTCTAATGATTGATATTTATGAGTAAATTTAGTTTTCAGTACGGAAAAAATAATGTAATGAACTTTAAGGTTCCGGATAACAAGATTCTTGGAGAACTGGAACCAGATCAGATTTCTCCTATTAAAAACTTTGAAGAAGAATTTCTTAAGAGCCTGAAATTTACATCGGATGATACTTCAGCTCTGGGTAAAAAGTTAAATGAAAATGGAAACGTTTCGATTGTGGTAAATGATAAAACTCGAAGTTGGAATAAACAATCTGAATATTTACCAATTCTCTTAGATAAATTAAATGAATTTAAAATACCTGACAAGAGGATTAGGGTTGTAATAGGGCTCGGATCTCATGAAAAACAAACTGAGGAAGAAAATGTTAATTTATTTTCCAAAGAGGTAGTTGATCGAGTTGAAATAATACAAAATGAAAGCAAAAATGATGAAGAACTTGTTCAAGTAGGGACTACATCTTACGGAACTGAAGTTAAATTGAATAAGACTGTTGTACAGTCGGAGAATGTAATACTTACCGGAGGGATAAGTATTCATCATTTTGCTGGTTTTAGCGGCGGTAGGAAATCAGTCCTACCTGCTATAAGCGGGTACAAATCAATACAACAGAATCATAAACTATGGTTAGACCCTGAAAAAGACAAATTCAAAGAATCCACTAAGGGAGGTTTCGGAACAATAGAAGGGAACATAATATCTGAAGATATGGAAGAAGCAGCCTCATTACTTAATCCGGACTTTCTTATTAATATAATCGTTAATAAGGATAAAGATCCTATTAAAATAGTTTCAGGTAACTACTTAATAGCTCATAAGAAGGGATGTAACTACATTAAGGAAGTTGAATCCGAGACGATAAGTGAGAAATCTGATCTCGTAATAGCTAGTGCAGGCGGATACCCAAAAGATATAAATCTTTATCAAGCAACTAAAGCAATATTCAATTCTGTAAAGTCCTTAAAACCTGGAGGAACACTAATTATAGCAGCTGGATGTGAAGAAGGAGTAGGAAACCAAGAATTCTACAAATTTACCGTAAAAGACAATAAATTTGAAGAAAAAATGCAATTGATACAACAGGACTTTACAATACCTAAGGGAGTAGCTCTTTACCTAAATAAATGCACAGAGAAATACAATATAATCTTAGTTTCCAACATAGATAATGAAAAAGTGAACGAATTAGGGATGAAACCTTCTAGAACTATCCAAAATGCATTAGAAGCTTTTAATCTCGATAAAATCACCAGTATATACTTAATTCCGTATGGAGTTAATGTATTACCAATAATCTCATAGATTAATAAATTAGATATAATATTATTTAATATTAGATTTCTGATTGGAGATCCAAAAAACTCCTTTTGCAGCTCTTTCGGGAGTCGGAAAATTAGGAATATCATTCTTATTTAATAATTTTAAACCATCTTCCACTAATTCTCCTGACATAAAATTCGCTATTAGAGGTTTTTCATAATTAGCATCTATTATAGATCTGGCAATATCTTTGGAGGGTATGTATCCTGGTGGAACACAAAGTATTATCATGGAATCAACTTTATCATCTTTATCTACTGTTTCAATAGTTTTTTTGTACCTTTCGTAGTCTGCATCTGCTATGATATCTACAGGATTCTTAACAGAGCTTTGCTCAGGTAAAAAATCTTTAAGTTCTTCCCTTGTTTTCTGTGTGATTTCCACTACATTTAATCCTAAAGATTCAATTTTGTCTGTACACATTATTCCTGGCCCACCGGAATTTGTTATTACAGCAACATTTTTTCCGGCGGAGTTTATACCGACTTTGCTGGCTTTCACTGCATCGAAGAATTCTTCAATTCCTTCAACTTCAACCGCCCCAGCTTGTTTGAATGCTGTATTGTATACTTTGTAGCTTCCTGCTAAGGATCCAGTATGGGAAGAGACTGCTTCGGATCCTCTCGAAGATTTACCAGATTTAATTACTATTACAGGTTTATTAGTATTTTTAATAACTTTCATCAATTCTCTTCCGTCTACAGTACCTTCTAGATATACACCAATAATCTCTGTATTCTCATCTTCTGAAAAATATTTTATGAAATCAATTTCATTCAAATCTAAAGCATTTCCATAGCTCACAAAGGAACTAAATCCAATATCTCTCACTTTAGCCCAGCCTAAGGCCGCTCCACCAAAAGCTCCGCTTTGAGTAATAAAAGCTAATCCACCTTCCCCTACTGGTAATTCAAAACTCGCATACAAATCATGGTGTGTGGAGAAAATACCAGCACAATTAGGACCTATAACTCTTATATCATTCTTCTGAGCCTTTTTTAACACTTCTTCTTCTAATTCTTTGTTCCCAATCTCACCAAATCCAGAACTGATTATAACCGCTCCTTTGGCCCCCATATTTCCTGATCCTTCTATTAAAGAGGGAACATATTTTGCTGGTGAAGCTATAACTGAAAGATCTAATTCAGGAACTTCCTCTAAAGATTCTCTAATTTCAAGCCCTAAAACTTCTCCACCTTTAGGATTAACCGGATAAATATTTCCTCTTTCATCGAATCTATGATCCAATATGTTCTTAAGAACTTCATAACCTATTTTTCCCTTTTTCATTGATCCTACTAAGGCTACATTGTCTGGATAAAAAATTGAGTCAAGTTCATTCATCCTTTTCTCCCTCAAAGTTATTTCCCATGTCAAACAGCTTAAAATTCTTCTTGAATTTTTCTTCGCTTAATTCATTGAATTCTTTTTCGATCACCTTTTCAGCGGTTTTCCTATCAAGTTCTTCTTGGGATTTTATAAAAGATCCTAACATGTACATGTTTCCTGCTACAGGTAATTCAAGTTCTTCTGCAGTTTTTCTAGCTTTTAACAATTTAACGCCACTACTAAACTTTCTTAATTTATTTAAAATCTCTTTAGATTCTGGGTATTCTTCTTTTCCACTGGCAACGTCTATAGATTCTATTTTCTCTCCATTAATTAGTATGATTGAGTCGCTGTTAATAAAAGAACTGTATTTAGTGGTTTCTCCTATTTCCATAGAAATTAAGATATCCGAGGATCCTTTTGGGATTATAGGAGTATTTATTTCCCCATATCTAACATGGCATACAACTGGCCCCCCTCTCTGCGCCATTCCCTGCTGAGAGGTCATTCTAGCGTTAAATCCTTCTGATAAGGCTATTTTAGAAATTAATTGCGATAGCTTTACAACACCTTGCCCTCCTAATCCTACCACCAAAATATTCTTTTTCATTCTTTTTCCTCCGCATAAGGATCTTTTATGGCATCAACCGGACAGATATCTTTACATAGATTACATGCGGATCCTATGCAGATATCTTCTTTTATCTGCATTTTTCCTTCTACTTTATGAAGAGCAGGGCACCCTGTCTCATTTAGACATCTATTACAGGCTATACATTCTTCTGCATCAATAGAAAGATTTTCTTCCTTAGGTTCCCATAAAGCACAAGGACCTTTCATAACTATGAAAGATAATCCATCGTATTTAATAGCATCTTTAAGTACATCTTGTGATTCTTCCTTATCATAAGGATTGACAACTTTAACAAAGTCTACACCAACTGCCTCCGCTATTTTCTCCGGTTTAATAACTTTAGCTTTTTCTTTTGTCAAGCTTTTGTTTGTAGAAGGACTGTACTGCTGTCCAGTCATTGCAGTGATCCTATTATCCATAACAATAATATTAATATTATAATCTTGATGTATAGCATTGATTAACGGTGATAAACCTGCATGAAAGAAAGTCGAATCCCCTAAGGTAGCTACAACTGGTTTATCAATTCCTCCTTGTTCAAATCCCAAGGCAACTCCAATACTTGCCCCCATAGAGATCTCAGTCCAAACAGTTTCAAAAGGCTTTTCAGTTCCAATAATAGTACATCCAATATCTCCGGTTATTATAACCTCATCTGGAGAGAAACCAGCTTCATTAAGAGCTTTATTCAAATTATAAAAAGTTCCTCTATGTGGACACCCAGCACAAAAAGTTAAAGGACGTGAAGGTGTCTTATAATCTAAATCAGAACCTTCCTTAAATTTAGTCTCGGAGGAAGACCCCTTTAACTCCTTAATTCCTTCTTCAACAGTTTTATGATTGTATTCTCCTACCAAGGGGAGTGGACCATTTCTTTTTCCAACAATTTCAGTATTTTTATTAATATCATTTGCTATAACTTTTACTTCACTTTCAACTATTGGATCCAATTCCTCTAGGATTAGTACTTTATTACATTTCTTTAGCATTTCCTCTATCTTCTCTTCTGGTATTGGATTTGTCACATCTATTTTTAACCAAGAGAATTTTGAAAGATCAACTATATCTTTTAAGAAATCCCAAGCTATTCCAGAACCTATTATCCCTAAATCAGAGTTTAATTCCATTGGATTAAGATCATAATTTTCAACGATTTTTTTAAAGTTTTCAAGTCTTTCTAGGGCTTCTTTGTGTTGTTTTTTTCCTTGAATTTTTGTATATCTTGTTATGTCTTTATCAAATGATGCTTCTCTTTCTATTGTCTCTATTTCACCTAGAGATACTTTGCTTGAAGCATGAGCTATATTAGTGGTTGATCTAACTATTACGGGAGTTTTAGTTTTTTCACTAAGTTCGAAAGCCATTTTCACGAATTTTTTAACTTCATTTGGGTTCGAGGGATCTAATAATGGGGCAGGCGCCATCTTCGCATAATGTCTAGTATCTTGTTCACACATCCCGGCGTGCGTTTCAGGATCATCGGCCACATATAGAACTAATCCACCGTTAACTCCACTATAATTAAGAGAAAGATAGGAATCACTCGCTACGTTCAATCCAGACATCTTCATAGTCGCTAGAGCCCTTTTATTAACCCAAGAAGCTCCACCAGCAACTTCAAGAGCAACTTTCTCATTAGTACTCCACTCAAGATACATATCATCCGTTTTAATTTCATTCAAAGCTTCCAAAGCCTCAGTACTAGGAGTACCAGGATAACCAGAACCCACATGAACACCAGCTTCCAAAGCCCCTCTAGCAACAGCCTCATTACCAGTTAAAAACTCCAATTCAGTATCAGAAGCTTCTATGTTTTCCTCAAATTTATTTTCTACCATCTAAATTTCACACTCCAAAAACCAAAATTCAATCATCAAAGATAGTTCCAGGGTTTAGGATATTATTTGGATCAAAAACTCCTTTAATACCTCGCATCAGGTCCAACTCCTTATCAGAAAACTGTAAAAGTATCTCATTCTTCCTGATTTTTCCAATACCATGTTCGCCAGTAACAGTACCACCTAAATCCAACGTCAATTCATACAAATCCTTTTTAAAATCATCCAAGTAGGAAGGCTTACTACCATCTTCCCTTGGAATATTGATATGGAGATTACCATCAGCAACGTGACCATTACAAGATATAGTTGTACCATAAGACTCAGCTATTTCATTGGATCTAACAATAAATTCTGGCAAGGAAGCTGGAGGGACCGTTGCATCTAAAGTATCAGCAATGTTATCCTTAATAGCTTCATAAATACCGCTTCTTATGTCAAGAATATTATCTTGCTCCTCTTTTCTCTCAGCAAAAAGAGTGTTAATAACGTTAAATTCCTTACAAACCTCTTCAATTTCCATAGACTTTTCTAAGACGTCATCTTCTTTATTTTCAGATAAAATAATCATCAGATCGTAATTTCCCTTATCAGTAGGCCAATTCTTACCTAAATGGTTTGCGGATTTATCAGCTAGTTCTCTAGGAACATATTCAACTGCCAAAGGTACAATACCTTCCTGCAATATTTTGGGAACAGCGTTGAGAGCGTCTTGCCTCTTATCGAAAGATAAAAGTAATGTACTACCATAATCAGGTTCCACATATAGTCTTAAGACTACCTTAGTAACTACTCCTAAAGTACCTTCACTACCAATCAAAAGATGCATTAAATTGAAACCAGCATTGTTCTTCAATAACTTACCACCTAAATTAATTATGTCTCCAGTAGGCAAAACAACTTCTAAACCTTTAATATAATCTCTCATAACACCATGTTTAACTGCTCTAACACCACCAGCATTCTCTGTTACCATGCCACCAACATGAGCGCCTTCATCCCCCGGATGAAGCGGGAAGAAGAGTCTATCATGCTGATCAAGTCTTTCAATTAGATCTGAAAGAGTAACACCAGCTTGACAAGTAATCATCATATTATCTTCATCAATATCCAAAATCTCATCTAATCTCTCTAAAGATAAGATTATACTATCCTTAGTAGGTACTGCTGCCCCGCAAAGTCCTGTTCCACCACCTCTAGGTACTACAGGTATAGATCTTTCATTTGCATATTTTAAAATTTCTGAAATCTCCTCTTTTGTCCCTGGTTTTACCAAAATTGATTCTTTTGAAGCTTCAGGTTTCAATAATTCCTCTGTTTCATCTATCAAATAATTACTTATCTGTGATTTATTGGAAATTACCCAGTCTGAACCTACAATATCCACTAAACCTTCAAGTTCATTTTCTTTCATCATATACCTCCAACTTCTGGAATCCTATAAAAAATCTATATCCAAGCCAAGTTCAAAGAACTTTATTCAAAAATTAAATTATTTTTATTCTCTTATAGCCCTCTCCCAGATCCTACAGAGTTTAAAAAGTTTTTGAAACTACCAAAACTCTTTACACTATTTAACTGGTTTTTAATTATTTCATAATGATTCTTCTCCATGTGTGATAAGTAATTTAACATCTTATGTTCCTTAGAACCTTCTTTAAATTTCTTTGATAACTCCTTGTAGAATTCTTCAGAGTCTTCTTCTGATTTCATGGCTTCTTTTAGAAGATCAGAAACGGTTTTTGACTCATCAAAGTTTATTTTCGGGACTGGGGTTATCACTTCTTCAGGCAACTTTGGTTCTTTATTGGGATAAAGTTCTTGGAATATACCTCGAAGGGTTTCCTCGTGACCTTCTTCTTCCTCTTTAAGAAATTTTAATTGTTTTTTAATTGTTTTTGGAAGTTTTCTTTCATTTAAACTATTATAAACCTTCTGTGATTCTATTTCGGATTTGATACCAATTTCTAATAAATCCTTTCTGTTTAAGGACTTTTCTTCAATCATAATACCACCCATATTAAAATTCAAAAAATTTAACTTATTTGATGCTAAGATACTTTTTCTAAATCTTTTGCCTTCTAATCAAAAATGGTTTTACATTAAGACTATCATTTCAGCGATTTCTACTCCTCATATACTCCTCTAGTTTGTTCAGCCCATTCTCAATTTTTTTCATTGAGTTTGCGTAGCTTAGTCTGAGATGTCCTTCGCCTTTTTCTCCGAATGCTTTTCCATGTGTAACTGCCAATCCTTTCTTTTTTAATAGGTCTAGAGCTAGTTCCTTAGAGTCCATATCTAAATTGTATTCTGGGAATACGTAGAAGGCACCTTCTGGTTTTTTTATATTCATGCTGGGTATTTCTTCTATTCTTTTCACTACTTTATTTCGTCTTTTTTCAAATTTTTTGACCATTTTTTCTGTTTTAACATTTTTTAAGGCTTTTACTGCTCCTTTTTGAGCGAATGATGTTGGGCAGGAAACTGAGTGTTGTTGAACTTTTAGAATCGATTGTATTAATTTTTTAGGCCCTGTAATATATCCTAGTCTCCATCCAGTCATCGAATAAGATTTAGAAAACCCATTAACAGTTAGAACATTATCATAATCGGCGGCAGGACTGTAATGCTCGCCTTCGTAAACTAATTTCTCATAAATCTCATCAGATAAGAGAAAAGAATTATAATTTTCAGCTATCTCCGCCAACTTTTTAAGATCCTTCTTTTTCCATAGTCGCCCAGTGGGATTGTTTGGAGAGTTGGAAAATATAATTTTCACTTTTTCATCCATTTTATCTCTTACAGAATCTATTTTTGGTTCTAAATCTTTGTTTGTTTCAGTGAAGATAGGATTAGCTCCAGCGGCTTTTATCATTTGCTCATAAGAAACCCAAGAGGGATCTGGTATAATGGCCTTATCACCGGGATTAAGAAGCGCCTGACATGCTAGATATAGACTGAATTTAGCACCAGGAGTTACAATAATATTATCTGAGTCCGTTTTGATAGAATTGTCTCTTTTTAATTTTTTACTTATTTCTTCTCTTAGTTCTGATATTCCTTTACTGGATGTGTATTTAGTGAATCCCTCATCTAGTGCTTTTTTGGCTTCATTTTTTATTTCTCTTGGTGTGTTAAAGTCTGGTTCTCCTACTGCAAATGATATTACTGTTTGGCCTGAGTCTTCTAGTTCTTTGGCTAGGTCAGAGATCTCTAGAGTAGCGGACGGGTCTAATTTGATACATCTGTCAGATATGGGAAATCCTTTTTTCATACTTTTTCTCCATTAGTATCTTTTTAATGGCTTCTGCTAAAAAATGAGAATTAAATAAAATGAAGATTATAAACTATTCCCCAATTAGATCTAAAAGCGCCATCCTAACGTAGACACCGTTCTCTGCTTGAGGGAAATACTTAGCCATCCTTGTATCATCTAAATCTCTGGACAATTCGTCTACCCTAGGTAGAGGATGCATTAATATTAAGTCTTCTTTGGATCCTTCTAAAGTTTTTGGTGTAAGTTTGTATGAGTTTTTAACCTTCTCAAATTTTTCTTTAGTCTCAAATCTTTCTTCTTGAACTCTTAGAGTGTATAAAACGTCTAGTTTATCTAGTACTTCATCTAGATTATCAGTTTCAACGAAATCAACATTATTATCTTCTAAGTGGTTTCTTACATCATTCCTAATTTTTAAAGATTTATCGGGGGCAATGAAGAATATTTTACAATTAAATTTCGGAAGTGCATATGAGAGGGAGTTAATTACCCTTGCATGTCCTAAGTCACCGATCATACCTACTTTTAGATCATCTATCCTCCCTTTCTCATTTTTTATCGTGTAAAGATCTAGTAAGGTTTGGGTTGGATGTTCATTAGATCCATCGCCAGCGTTTAATACGGGTACTTCTGTGGATTCAGATGCAATTTTAGCTGATCCCTCATCAGGATGTCTAATAACTATGTTATCAGCATATCTACCAACAGTTTTAACTGTATCACTAAGTGACTCACCTTTCGCAACTGAAGAAGTTTTAGCAGAAGACATTCCTATAACGTCTCCTCCAAGTCTGAACATCGCCGTTTGGAAAGAAAATCTTGTTCTAGTAGAAGGTTCAAAAAATAAGGTTGCTAGAATTTCATCTTCTAAATTGTCTGTCTTCCCTTCATCTTTAACTTTATTTTCAAAATATTTAGCTCTTTCAAAAATCGTTTCATAATCTTCTCGTGTTAGAACTTTAGTTGTTATTATATCTTTCCTGTTTAAAGATGGCATTTTATCTACTCCTCCTTAAATAACCTGTTAAAAGAAAAAAAATACGAAAAATTATTTAACCCCCGGATACAACTGGAGTTACAATTAATTTCCCTTCTTTTTCGTTTAAGAAGATTCTAGATCCCCACGGGGCGTCTTTACCCATTACAAAAAGTTTTTCTTCTTCTTCCAATTCTAAATCTTCCAGAGCCACGCTTCCATCGGATTTAAGTATATTAGCTTCACCGGAAAATCCTGCTTTTTCCAGAACTTCTTTCACTGTCACATCCTCCTCGTATTCTACCACTCTCTCCCCTTTGCCAATAATTTTCACTATAATTTCTTTGGACTCTGTAATTTTAATTCCTCCTCCTCTAATTAATAAAAAAAGTAAAAAGTAAAGTAAATTTTGGTTCTAATCCTCCTTTTTAGTAGTCCAATACATGTTCTCTGGATCAGCTGGGAGATTTGTAATCCTCTCACCAACAGCATCCCTTATAGCATTAAGAATCGCAGGAGCTGTAGCAGATAATGAAGGTTCTCCAATTCCTTTAGCTCCGAAAGGACCTTCTCCAGACTCTGATTCTACAATAGTAGTTTCAATATCCGGTACATCAACAGCAGTTGGAATATGGTACTCGGCTAGATTATTTATTTTCGGAATTCCTTCTTCTAAATAGTAATCTTCCATTAGGGCGTATCCTATTCCTTGTGCTGCTCCACCTTCCATTTGGCCCTCTACTCTTTTCGGATTGATAGCTTTACCCACATCGTAACAAGTTGATAAATTCAGTAGCTTTATTTCGCCCGTTCTAGTGTCAACCTCGACCTCTGCAACTTGAGAACCGAATGTGAAGTCAGGGAAAACCTTCCCATCTAATACTTCTTCGGTAATTGGTTCGGCTGTAGGAGCTCTAAAGGTTTTTAAGGATTCTAGTGGGTTTCCTTCCGAATTACATGCTTCCACAACCTCTGATAGGTCAATCCTTTTCTTATCATCGTACGTTTGTATAAGTTTTTCTTCCATTTTCAGGTTTTCAGGTTTATCTTCAAGCATCTCAGCAGCTTTATATATTATATCTTTTCTTAAATCTTCAGCAGATATTTTTACAGCGTTTCCTGACATGTAAAGAGCTCTGGTAGCTGTTACAGTTCCCGATAAAGGAGTGGCCTGCGTGTCTGTGGAATTAACTTGGATCTGATCTAATGGAATTCCAAGTACATCAGAGGTAATTTGTCTAAGAGATTCTCTTTGCCCTGCTCCTAAGTCTGGTATCCCAGATCTAACAACTGCACTTCCATCTTTTTCAATACTAACCCAGGAGCTGGCAGTATCATGTAGGTAACACATTCTACCGTATGATTGCCAAATACTGGCCATCCCTCTACCTATCTTTTTGTGAGGATTGTCCGTCTCTTTTTTCTCGTCTAAAGTTCCCCAAGCTTTCTTTTGAGTTTCTTTTAATTTGACTTTGGATTCTATTTCTTGACCGGTTCCAGTTTCCTCTCCTTTTGATAGATAGTTTTTAGCTCTGAATTCTTGAGGATCCATATCCAATTCTGCAGCTAGTTCATCCATTTGTGATTCATAGGCGACTGCGGCTTGCATTGCTCCGAAGCCTCTAAATGCACTAGTGTATGTATTGTTAGTTAGTACTGAGTATGAATCTACTTTTATGTTTGGAATTTTGTATGGTCCTGTAGAGTGATATGTTGTATATAATAGTACCCATGGGCTTAAGTATACGTATGCTCCACTGTCCGATATAGCTTTAACTTCTAATGCAACTATTTCCCCATCTTTTGTTACTCCATGTTTGTATTTTAGTTTGTATGGATGTCTTTTGTGTCTGTCGTACATCATTTCTTCTCTATCATATGTTAATTTAACCGGTTTTTTGGTTTTCCAGGAGAGTAGAGCTATGAATGGTTCCACGTTAAGATCCTCTTTTCCTCCGAATCCACCCCCCATTAAAGTTCCTCTTATTCTTACCTTGCTCTCCGGGATTCCTAGTATATGAGCTATTTCACGATATTGCTCTATTACTTGTGTGGCTACTCTTAAATTTAATACACCATCGTCATCTATCCAGGCTACTCCTGATTCAGGTTCTATGTGTGCATGTTCTTGGAATTGGGTTTCGTATGTATTCTCAACTACAATGTCTGCTTCTTCGAATCCTTTATCGATTTCTCCTTCTCTTAGTTTCCATTTTGCTATTACATTATTCTCTCCATGTACTTTTGGCGCGTTTTCTTTCATTGCTTCTTCTGGATCGAATACTCCTGGAAGTTCTTCGTACTCAATTTCAATTAGGGTTAGGGCTTCTTCTGCTATATCAGGATCTTTGGCAGCTACTAGCGCTATGGGTTCTCCATAGTATCTAACTTCCTCTTCAGCTAAAACCTGTTGTTTTGCTTGTAATAATCCAACGTCAGCTGATTGACCTACAATGTTTGTAACTGATTTATTGTTGGGGACATCTTCTGCTGTCATTACAGCTACTACACCATTTAAATCTTTAGCTTTACTTGTATCTAAGTTTTTAATTTTTGCAGAAGGTTTGGAACTTCTGAAGACTTTCCCATAAAGCATTTTCTCCATTTTAAAGTCATCAGCGTAAACTACATTTCCTTCAGCTTTTGAACGTTCATCTAAGCCATTTTTTCTTTTTCCAACCGAATAATGTTCTTCGCTCATTTAATCCCCTCCGAGACCTCCTCTACGGCATTTATAATTTTCTTATATCCTGTACATCTACAAAGATTTCCAGAAATCGCTTCTCTTATTTCATCTCTACTAGGATCCGGATTTTCTTCTAAAAACCATCTAGAGGTCATTAACATACCTGGAGTACAGAAACCACATTGAATAGCTTCATACTCAACAAATGCATCTTTTAAATCTTTTAATATCTTATCATCATCACTTTTAACTGTTTGAACTTTTTTTCCATCAGCCTGAAGGGCGAGAGTAGTGCAAGAAGTAATAGCTCTTCCATTTAGTATAACAGTACAAGCCCCACAATCTCCTCTCTCACAGCCCTTCTTAACTTCAGTGAAATTATTTTCTCTGAGAAATCTAAGCAATGAATCCTTAGGCTTTACTTTATCCTTTATCCATTCTCCATTTACTTTTACTTCTATTTTATTCACAAGAACCCCTCCAAAGTATTATTAAAGGCTTTTTGGAGTAATTGTCCTGAAACTTCTCTTCTATACTCCTTAGTACCTCTAAGATCGGTTATGGGACTAACTTCTTCTCTTAAAGAATTTTTAGCCTTTTCAATAGTCTCTTTAGAAACTTCACTACCATCTAATACTTTCTCAGCATTCTTAGCTCTAATTGGGATAGGAGCGACAGCACCAAGAGATATCTTCGGATCCATAAAATTACCTTCAACAATATCATATAGAATTGCAAGAGAAGCTGTGGAAATAGCACTAGCTCTTCTCTCACTCAACTTCTGAAAATCAGATCTTAAATTTCCTTCCGGGATCTTAAAACAGATTTCCGTAAGAATCTCATCCTTTGTCTCATTAGTACTCTTTACTCCCTCAAAAAGGTCACTGATAGGAATTGTTCGTTCCCCTTCAATATTCTTCAAAGTAACTTTTGCGTTCAAAACTAGCAAGAGGGGAGCCATATCAGCCGCAGGGGAGGCACTTATAATATTACCTCCAATGGTAGCTTGATTCTTTATTAAGGGATTAGCAAATTTTTTAAATACTTTTTTAAGCAATGGAACTTTTTTTAAAGCTTTAGATTTTTCTATACTCACTGCCTTAGTTGTAGATCCTATTCGAACTGTATCATTCTCTATTTCTACGTAATCAAGTTTATTTAAATCCGATATGTCTATCACGAGATCTTCTTCCAAGGCACGATCTCTAATATCAATCATCAAGTCAGTACCACCAGCTATGAAAGCTGCATTTCCTTTATGCTTCTCTTTTAGTTCACATGCTTCAGATACAGATTCTGGCTTCCTAAATTCCATTTTTATCCTCCTAATAATTTTCTTTTGCACAAGACTTTATTGCTTCAATAATATTCGTGTAACCAGTACATCTACATAGATTACCTTTTATTTGATCCCTAATATCTTCCTCAGACGGATTAGGATTATCATCCAGCAAATCCTTCGCCATAAGAACCATTCCAGGAGTGCAATAACCACACTGAATAGCACCTTCATCTAAAAACGCCTGCTGGATCTTATCTAAGGTTTCATCAGCTATACCTTCGATCGTGAGAATATCCTTACCGTCTGCAGTAACTGCTAATGTTAAACAGGAAAGAACAGGTTTTTCATCTAGTAAGATAGTACAAGCCCCACATTCTCCAGTTCCGCAACCATACTTTGCACCAGTGAAGCCTAAGTCCTCACGGATCACATTCAGTAAAAGTTCATTTGGTTTAACTTTTACTCGACGATCTTCTCCATTAACGGTAATATTTATAGTTTTCAAATTAGATTCATCCTTATCTTCGACTATACCCATATTAATCACTCTCCTCCCAAGCTTCTTTAATGCAATCCTTCACAATTGTTCCTGTAACCATATCTCTATATTCAGCAGTGGAACGAACATCATCTATAGGGCTAATCTCTTCAGTAACCTTAGAACCAGCTTCCTCTAGAAGTTCTTCAGAGTATTCAGAATCTTTCAAAAGCTTTTCCACCTTTCTAGCTCTAATTGGGGTCGGTGCGACAGCCCCTAAGCCTATCCTACAATATTCTATCTTTTCTTCATTCCTTTTTAGTAGGACGGCTACTGTTAGTTTGCCAAGATCTTCTGCTACTCTCTTAACTTCTTTATAAGCAAACCCCGTATGATCCGAGTAAGGAACTTTAATCTCTTTTAAAATCTCATCAGATTTTAACACAGACTCTTTAGCTCCTGTGAAGAATTCTTCAAGTAGAACTGTTCTTTCATTCTTCGAATTTTCTAGTTTAACTTCAGCGTTTAATGTTAGTAATGGAGAGGCAGTGCTCGCAACTGGAGAGGCAGTACAAAGGTTCCCTCCGATAGTCCCCATGTTCTTAACTTGAACTCCTCCGATATCACTAGCAGCTTCTGCAAGAATATCAAAATGTTTATTTATTTTATTGGAACTTTTAATTTTATTGAATGTTGCTGTTGAACCTATAATTAGTTCATTTTCTTTTTCTTTTATTTTATCTAGTCCTTCAACGTTTTTAATATTTAGTAAGTAGTTTGGATTAACTTCATTTTTTTTCATAGCTATAACTAGGTCTGTTCCCCCAGCTAAGACCATAACATTATCATAATCTTTTAGGTAGCCAATAGCCTCTTCCACTTTGTTAGGTTCTAAGTACTCAAAGTCATTTGAAATGGTTCTTGTGTTCCCTCTCTTCATTATTTTCCCTCCTTTTCTTTTTCTTTTAAGGCTTTGAGAACTTTTTCTGGAGTCATAGGTATCTCCTTAAATCTTATTCCAATTGCATTAAATACTGCGTTTGATATAGCAGCTGGGACAGGATTAAGAGCTGATTCGCCTATTCCTTTTGCTCCGAAAGGCCCTGTTGGCTCTTCCGTATCAGCAAAGAAGGTCTCTATATCATCATTTGAGGGTAAATCAACTGGAGTTAACATTTTGTAATCAGTAAAGTAACCTTGATTAATTAGTTTTCCAGTATCTTCATGATAATTAGTGTCTTCTAAAAGAGCATATCCGGCTCCTCTGTAAAATCCTCCATGTAGTTGTCCTCTGGCTAAGTTTGGATTTATTACGTTTCCAGCATCGTTTCCTAGTACAGCTCTTTCGAGACTAATCTCTCCTGTTAAAGTATCAACTTCTACCTCTACGAATTGTGTGGAATATGCTGGTGGACAATCAACTGCTCTATGACTTACTATAGAAGCTGCAGTACCCCAATCATGGTCTCTAGCAGTTTGAGCTACTTTTCCTACTGTAGTGGTTTTTTCAGGAACTCCTTCTACGTAGACTTTTCCTTCACCACTTTCTGGATCTGGTTTAATCTTAACTGCATGGGCTGGAACATCTAAGATCTTAGATGCAAATTCTTTGAGTTGCTCTTTTGCTTGTTCAGCTGCTTGTCTCATAGCTTCTCCACCAACGTATACACCTCTAGTAGCGTGAGTACAGACATCATAGGCAGTAGTTTGGGTATCGGCTGGTGATAATCCTACATTTTTAATTGGGACTCCGATCTCTTCAGCAACTATTTTGGCTCCGGCTTCTAGTGTTCCCCCCCCATGATCTTGTAGGGCAGTTACAATATCAACAGTACCGTCTTCATTTATTTTTACTAATGCGCTGGAATAATCTACAGATTCTCCGGGCGTTGGAGCTCCTGTTCCTGAGGTATGGAATCCTCTGGCCATTCCTATTCCTTTTCTATATCTGCCTTCTTTTTCTTCTGGTGGGCTCCTTTTTTCCCACCCTATTTTTTCAGAACCTTTATCCAGGAGTTCTCCTACCCCACTACTTTTTATGATTGATTTGACTGTGGGGCCTTGTCCCCAGAAGGTATCTCCTAATCCTACATAGTTCATTAGACGTAAGTCTATAGGATCTTTGTTTAGTTTTTTTGCTATTGTGTCCATCATGCTTTCTACTGCGAATGTTACCTGCGGATTTCCGAATCCCTGCATGGCACATCCGGGTGCTTTATTTGTGTATACGGCTTTTCCTTTGAATTCTAAGTTTGGGACTTTGTATAGAGAAGTCATCCATCCTGCCATGCATCCAAGGAGTGGTCTAGCGGAGATATTGTGCGCTCCAATGTCTACTAGTGTTTCCATTTCTGCCGCTGTTATTTCGCCGTTTTCTTTGACTCCATATTTTAATTTTATTGTTGATGGATATCTAGCATGATCATACATGTCTTCTTCTCTGCTGGAAACTATTTTAACGGGTTTTCCGGCTTTTAGTGCTAAGGCAACTGTTATTGGGGTTATGGTGTTAGTTTGAATGCTGGATCCAAATGAACCTCCGATAGATATGCGTTTTACATTAACTTTGTCTAAAGGAATATTGAATATTTTTCCTAGTAGTTGTCTTGTGTTGTGTATGGTTTGTGTGGTGGGCCATACGGTTATTCCGTCATTTGGTTCTGGTTTGCATACTGTTGATTTGTTTTCAAGTTGCGCATGGTAAACTCTACTTGTCTTGAATTCATCTTCAAATATATGGTCGGCGTTTTCAAAGCCTTTATCCACGTTTCCAACACTTATATCACGTTCAGTAGCTATATTGTTTTTTATTTGTTTTTCTTCGTCTCCTATAAAGATCTTTTCATGTAGTTGCGGATTATCGGTTTCAGCAGCTTTTTCGGGATCTAGTACAGGTTCGAGTTTTTCATATTCAACTTTTATTGATTTTAGTGCTTTTTCTGCTTTTTCTTGAGTTTCTGCAGCTACTGCAGCTACTGCATCTCCAACTAACAGTGCTTTGTCAGGTAAAACTTTTCTATCCCTGTATGTTGTTTCTTCTGTACTGACAATTCTCTCATTATATTTTTTATCTGGTACGTCGTCTGGTGTTAAACATATTGCGCCCATTTTTTCTGCTTCACTTGTGTTTATTTTCTTTATTTTTGCATGGGGGTATGGGCTTCTTAGAACTCTTCCGTATAGCATGTTTTTTACTTGAATATCGGAAGAATATTTTTCTTTTCCTGTGACCTTAGGTATCCCGTCTTTTCTTGGGGTTTTGTTTCCAATAGCATGGAATTTCTCTTCATTGTTTTTATCAGGGTTTTCGGCTATTCTAAAACCTCCTATAATATAAATAATATATTCGAACAAATTAGAAATATTTTAAATATCTTTTACTAGAGTTTATTTAGCTTCTAGTTTTGACAAATCAAAAGGGGACAGTAGGAACTAACTATAATTTCTACTTATTTTCCTCAAAGATCTAGTTCAAGGAATACTAGGGATTATATGAGGATTTTGTCCGGTATTCAGTGTGTGAGTTCTAAAATTTCCGTTATTTTTTGGACATCTTATCTGTAAACCTGTTTTTCAATAGGATTACTCTTAAATGAAAGAAATGTTCTGTTTCTATTTATAATTTATGGTACTTAAGAAAAGTTTTCATCTAAATAAAAACATATAATCATTTTTTGGGTGATTCATGTCATTTCAAATATCTCAAAATTACCTAATTTTGGGTTAAGAGCATTTGGATCTAATATTTTAGACTGAAAGCAATAATATTATAAGACTAAACTAGTCTATAATAAAATTCGTTACAGGTTCTTAAAAATATCAATAAAGAATATTTTTTCCTAAAGGATAAGTCCAATCTTTAAAATAGAAAATACAAAAATTTTAAAAAAAATCGTGTGACAATATTAATAATGTCACGAATTTCAGCAAGAATACCGAATGAACTTCACAAAAAAATAAAAAAAGAAGCTGAAAACACAGAGAAAAATCAATCTCAAATAATAAGAGAGAAATTAAGGGAAGGATTCGAAACTAAAAATGGCGGAAATGAAAAATTAAGAAAAAGGATGAACGAACTAGAAAGCACTGTAAAAGACCTAAAATCTCGTCTAGATGATCAGAATGATGAAACTAAAGAAGTTTCTGAATCTAATTTAGAAAACCCAAGCTTAGATATGACTGACAAAAAGATTATACAATATGTTTCCCAAGGATCCTACTCACTATCAGAATTATCAGATCTGGTAGGAGTTAGTCAAAATACAGTATACAGAAGGATAAATAAACTAAAAGAGAAAAATGTTCTCAAAGAAGGGTACATGGCTATACCGAACTACAAAAAGATAGGCCTATCTTTTGTTCTTACTGGAATGAACGTTAAACCGGAGGATAAAGAAAAAGCTATCAAATTATTGAAAGAAAAAAATCAGGTAAAGTTTTTATGGGAAACCCTTGGAGATCACGATATAGTAGCAGACTTATTATGTTCAGGAAGCGAAAAAGTTGAGGACATTAGGAAATTAAGAAAAGAACTTGAAGAAGAAGGGATTGAAATAAGAGATTTTGACGTATCAGAAAGTAGTACTTCCGAAAAAATAGATTTAAAACCAATTTTTTAAGTCACTGACAAAAAAATTAAGTCTTCAATAACTCTCTAATATTTAAACACAATATTTCAGATTTTTTAATTTCTTTAAAAAGATTATAAAAAGAGATGTGATTGAATGGAACTTGATCTACGATTAACTAATGGTAGGATATTTTTTGATGGAAATGTTATAGAAGGAGATATAGAAGTTAATAATGGCAAGATCTTTTCTATAGGGAAGGATAGATCTTCTGAGGCTGAAAAAGTTGTAGATCTTGATAATAAATTAGTTTTGCCTGGGATTATTGATGAACATGTTCATTTTAGGGACCCAGGGTATACTCATAAAGCTAATTTTAATACGGAGACAAAAGCAGCTGCTATGGGTGGAATTACTACAGTTTTTGAGATGCCTAATACCAAGCCTCCGGTAACTAATGTGAAGAGATTTGAGGAAAAAAGAGAGATAATAGATCAGAAATCCTTTATAGACTTTGCTTTGTTCGCACAGATTGATCAAAAGAGCGTTGAAACTGATGATATTAAGAAGTTGGATGAAGAAGGAGTTATAGGGTACAAAATATTTATGATACCATCCGGAGGAGGAAAAGACGCCATACCTCATTTAGGTAAAATTTTTACGGCCATGGAAAAAGTGAAAACAACTAATAAACCTCTGTTATTTCATTCGGAGAAAAATGAATTACTTGACAAATTTACAGAAGAAGCAAAAAATAAAGATAAATCCAAGTTAAGTTATCATATGGCATCAAGACCTCCTATAGTGGAAGAACTTGCGGCAATGGAATTAATAAAAATGAATTCTGAAGTAGGTGGGAAACTTTTACTCCCACATTCTTCATCTAAAGGGGTTGTGGAAGCAGCATGTCGATCCAGATCAGAAGGGAATGAAGTCTTCGTTGAAACAGCTCCCCAGTATTTATTATTGAATAAAGATGATCTTAAGGATAAAGATGCCTTTTATAAATTTAATCCACCGGCAAGAAGCGAAGAACACGTTAAATCACTTTGGAATGGTATTAAAAACGGATTTATTCAGACTATAGGTAGTGATCATGCCCCTCATGCTAAAAAAGAAAAGGAAAATGGTCTGGATGATATAAGTAAGGCGCCAGGTGGAGCACCTGGAACGGAACACATGCTTTCACTGATGTTTACTCAAATTAATGAAAATAAATTGACTTTAGAAAAATTAGTAAGGCTTATGTCGGTGAATCCATCTAAATTATACGGATTATATCCAAATAAAGGTTCTTTGATGCCTGGAACAGATGCAGACATCACTATCATAGATCCAGATAAAGAAAAAACTATAAAAACCGAAGAAATGTACAGTAACCAAAAATACACGCCATTTGAAGGATATAAAGTTAAAGGAATACCAGAAATCACGATCGTAAGAGGAAAGATCGTTATGAAAGACAGAAAAATACAGCAAGACCCAGGATATGGACAATATATCTCCCCTTAAACCTATTCTTTTTACCTTATATTATAAAGAAGGAATTTATCAGTAAAAGGAGATATTCCACATAAATAAGGATCCAGTATAGAAAAATGCTTAAAAGTCTTAATTCTCAAATCTTTTTCTCTGTTTTTATCACCATTAGATAAAGTATTAGAATGTAAGTTAATTTTGCTATTTTAGCTTTTAGATACACAATAGTCCGGTAACAATTAGAGAAACAAAAAAATTGATCAGTTAATCCATTTCTGCATACGTGATCAATATATAATGTTAAGACTATGAATCTTATAACAATATGTATTTTCTTACTTAAACAGGATACTAAGTCACAATACTAATAAATATGTTTAATCAATGATTAATTAAAATTTAATTCAAAGCGATCAATATTTTAGAGATATAATAGGGCTTAAAACCATTTCAGGTGAAAGATCATTATTAAAAATCGGTCTCATAAAAAACTAAGAGTTAGAAGATAGTGGTGAATTTAATGAATTTTGATGAGAATGAGTTAGGATTAATACTGGTAACCATGTCAGCAGTGGGGTTTAGTACTTTACCTATATTAAGTAAATTAGCTTTTGAAAATGGTCTTAATGTTGTAACGGTCCTTACCTTTCGATTTGTACTTTCTTCAATTTTAGTATGGTCAATACTGTTTTTTCAAAGGAATCTTAGAATATTGAAGGGGACTAGCCTAATAATCGCTATTGGCTTAGGCGCGTTAGGATATGCATCAATGAGTGGTTTCTATCTGTGGGGATTAAACTTCATAACGGCTGGATTGGCCAGTATAATACTTTATACTTACCCAGTATTTGTAGTATTAATCTCTATATTCAAGTTGGATGAGAGAATTACTCGATGGACTATATTATCTTTAATTCTTACTTTAACTGGTATAATATTTATTGCTAGGGTGGATCCAGCAGGTGCGGATTTAAGAGGGGTTATAGTTGTTCTTAGTGCTTCTCTTGTTTATTCAACTTACATTACGATAAGTAGGAATACTCTTTTTACGGTTGATTCTAGAGTTCTTACAGCTCATGTTCTCCCTTCATCTGCTATGAGTTTCCTATTTTTTGGGATGTTTACTGATCAATTAATGGTTCCAGGAAGTGCGGATGGTTGGATGGCTGTTTTAGGTATTGCAGTAATAGCTACTGCAATCCCGATCTTCGCCTTCTTTTCTGGTCTTTCAAAAATAGGAGCTAGTCGTGCCAGTATTATTAGTACAATTGAGCCCCCTATAACCGTATTATTAGGTGTAATAATTTTAGGAGAACAATTAACTTTTAAAATTATACTTGGTGGGATTTTAATTTTAACAGGAGTTATAATAGTTCAAATAAAGTTAAATTAATGGAGGTATTAAGATTAAGATTAAATCATTATCAAAAGAAGTAAAAAATGAATGTATTGCTCGGAATATGGTTGGCAAGGAAGAATATTATACTGAAGATGGGACAAGAATTGATCTAGCAGTACTTATGGAGAATGAGGAAGAGGTACTGGCAATAGAATTTGAAGATTCTTACAAATGGATAAAACAGAGATCCTTATACAATGCTCTTAAAGCTTATCGATCTGGATTTGAAGATCTAGTTTTTGTTTACCCATTTAATAAGAAATCCATAGAGAATAGTTGGATTATAGATTATATTGATGAGGATTTAGAGATGAATATAGAGGTAGTGAAACCAGATAAGCTCGTAGATACTGTTGGCGATTATCTAGATAAGTATTTGGAGGAGAAAAATCTCTTCTAGATTGGGTAGTTTAGAGAGATAAAATATTATATCTGATCTTCCTTATTTTTTCACTAGAAGATCCCTCTACCTTGATTAGCTCTTTTAGTTCTTCTTCATTTATCCCGAACTTATCTAGATCTTTTTTCCTGCTCTTATTTGATTCAAATAACTGTAGGGGGCATTTATTGGAGGATGAAAGTAGACATTCATTTCTAGCTGAATCTCTAAGATCCCAACGGAAATCCTTAATTTTATCTCGATCCCAGTTAAGGTTAGGGTCAATGTAGGGAATTCCAATATCAGTAAGTCCGAGAATGGTCTCATTTTTTCTATCTATGTCTGAGTAATCAAATGCTTTCTTAGTGGCTACGGTCATTTCTTTCTCCATCCTTCTCATTCCACCTATCTCAAATCCTGAAAACACTAGCCCTGCTCTACAGGCGTAAGAAGCATTATAAGTTAATAAAATTCCATTTCTATCTAATAGTTTTTTTAAAGAGTTAAAAAAATGAAGTGAGTATAGTTCAGGGTTTTCACTTGGTGGAAAAGGATCAAGATAGATCACATCATAGATCTCAGACTCATCAATACTTTCTATGAACTCTCTAGCATCCATTTTATGAAAATTTATTTTTTCTGAACTAATGTTTGTCTTAATTTTACTGGAGATTTTGGATCCCTTAGTTTTTATAGAATAATCGTATTTGTCTACGGTGTCTATTTCAACTTCTAGATCTTTTTCTTTACAACTTTTTAAGCTCATAATAGAGTTGTATCCTATTCCAGTACCAATATCTAATATTTTAATTTTATTTTTATTGTTTTTTTGGTGGTGTTCTAGCATTGGGTCAATGTATTTCTTTTTAGATTCTTGTACTGCGCATTGTATTGCATGCATCCTATTTCCATCTTTAATTAGTGTGTAGGATTCATCTTCTGTTTTTTCAATGCTTAGATCTTCACTGATTTTCATCTTTATCCCAGATATTATCTTCTTCCTTTTCTTTATCAACTTCTTTTTGTTCTTCTATTTTATCTTCAAGTTCTTCTATGTATTTTTCTGTTCCAAATTTTTCTTCTTCAATCTTTCTCTGTCTTGGTTTTCCTTTTGCCTCTCTTTCAGTAACACTGAACAAGAAAGTCAGTATTGATCCGAGAATAAGCCCAAGTATTAACCCCATGATAATTATACCATCAAGCATTCCCTCATAGCCGGAAACTCTATCAAAGAACACTCTCCAACTATGGGCGACAGTTGGATGAGTATAGATTTTAGCTACCCATGAGATCGTGAATATAAGTATTATCCAGACATAGATCCTTTTTAATCTTCTCTTAACTGCTTCTTGCCAACTGATCTTGAATTGAGGCTTTCTTAGGTCATGAGATAGGACCTTCTCCCAACCCTCTTTTTCTTCAATTCTTCTATCAAAATATCTCGCTAAAAATCTTTCTTCTAAAACCCTAACTCTTCCTCTCCACATATCGTAATGCCTGTAACGACGCGCTTCTGTGAAAAGAAAAGCATATATAAGTATTAGTCCGGGAAGTATTATCCAATGAGGTCTTTCTGGAGCGGCAAAAACCCAAGTTAGGACACCAACTGTTATAACAATACTCCAATTAGTGGTTCGATCCATCCTCTTTCTCCAAGTGTTAATTCTCTGTAATTCTCCTCTGTACAGATGCATGATAACATCAGTATCATCTATCTTATCCCAATCCATACAATCCTCCTGTAAGCTATTAGATCATTAAAGAATAGATACATTTAAAAATAACTCAGAATTCTTACTAAAAGAAAATAGATTTATATATTCTGTCTATTTGTCAAGTATTAGGTTATACCATTCTTCAAGACCTTCTCCAGTTTTTGCACTAGTTTTTACAATTTTTAGATCTGGATTTATCTCTTTTGCATCTTTAGCCATTTCATCAACGTCTACATCTACTGCGTCAGCAATATCTGTCTTGTTAATTATTACTGCGTCTGCTATCTTGAAAATTACAGGGTGCTTAGCGATTGTGTCGGATCCTTCAGTTGTTGAAATAACCACTACTCTCTTTTCTTCGCCAAGATCAAAGTCAGCTGGGCAAACTAAATTCCCAACGTTCTCGATGAAAAGGGTATTTATGTTATCGAGCGGAAGATCTTCTATTGAATGTTCTACAAGATGTGCATCTAGATGACACTCATCTCCAGTACTTGCAAAAGCGACAGGTACTCCTAAATCTTCGAATCTTTCTCCATCATACTTGGATTTGACATCTCCTGCTATGACTCCTGGATTTAAATCATGTTTCTTAATAGCTCGTTCTATTAAGCTAGTTTTACCTGAACCTATAGCTCCCATAATATTTATTGCTTTTATTCCCTTTTCCTTTAGTAATTCTTTATTTTCTTCAGCGAGTTCCTTGTTCTTTTCTAAAACATCTTCTTCCATCTCTAGTAAATGCAATTCTATTTCACCAGATAAAGTAAAATCTCAGGCTTTAAATATTTACTTAGAAATTTTCCCAAGAAATTCAAAAAGACATAATATCAATCAAAAACCAATATAATACATAATATTTATCGATCTAATTATAATAACAAATATTCGCTAAGAAAAAAGGTTTTGGCGCTGGGAGTGGGACTTGAACCCACGAGGGCGTATGCCCACAGGTTTAGCAAACCTGCGCCTTACCAGGCTCGGCTATCCCAGCCTATTTTTATGCATACTAGGTAGGTTATGGGTATATTTAAATTTTTCCGGGGTTCGACAAGGATTTAAGGATCCGGAATGAGTTAATGTTAGGGAAAAAATGAAGGTGGAGATCAGATTCTTTGCAAGATATCGTGAAGAGGCAGGTGTCAGTAGGACTGAGATCGATTTAGATGGTAAGAAAATTGAAGATGTTATTGACAGTATTTCTGAGATTTTTCCTGATATAGAGGAAGAGTTAGAAAAGGGTAATGCTAATTTATCTCTTAATGGGAGTTATGCTGAACTTGATTCTAAGATCGATGATGATGATACTGTAGCTATTTTTCCTCCAGTAAGCGGAGGTTGATTTTATGTCTGAGAATGAAAATTTGATAAATGATGAATTAAAGGATTTGTCTGAAAGGGATTTAGAGAGATATGAAAGACAGATCAGGATCTTTGATGAGGATGGTCAAAAGTCTTTAAAGAATTCTACTGTCGCTGTCATTGGGCTTGGAGGTCTTGGATCTCCTATTTCTTTTTATCTGGCCGCTGCCGGAGTTGGAAACCTTTTGATAGTGGATCCTGAGGGAATAGAGCTTAGTAACTTAAATCGTCAAATATTACACGGAGAAAATGATATTGAGGAAGATAAACCTAAAACTGATTCTGCTAAGGAAACACTTCAAAAACTGAATTCTGACATAGATATCTATAAATTAGAAGGGAGAATAGATGAGAAAACTATTGAGAAGATTCGAGGAGTTGATGTAATTGTAGATGGTCTCGATAATTTTGAAACCAGATACCTTCTTAATGAATTCGCGGTAGAAGAAGATATTACTTTAGTGCATGCAGCGGTCGAAGGAACATATGGACAGTTGACAACGATTGTTCCAGGTGAAACTCCTTGCCTAAGATGTTTATTTCCTGAACATCCTGATGAAGATGGATCTTTACCTATTCTGGGTACAACTGCAGGATTATTTGGAGTTATGGAAGCAAATGAGGTTATTAAGATCATCACTGATCACGGTGAACCTTTGGAAGGAAAATTATTCACCTTTGATCTAGCAGTAAATTCCATTAATGTACAAGAAATAAAGAGAAATGAAGATTGTCCTGTTTGCAGTGATAAATTCGAGTGATACTATGGATAAAGAATTGGTCAAAGTTCAAGAAGACGATTTTGATATAGATGAAGCCCTAAAGATAGTTAAGTCGAAAACTAATAAGATCGGGGGTATAGTCACTTTTTTAGGATCGGTAAGATCTATTTCAAGAGGAAAAGAAGTTGAGAAACTCAAATATTCGGTTTATGAAGATATGACATTGCAGAAAATGTCTGAGATCCGGCGAGAAGCTCTGAAACACGAGGGAATTCATGAAGTTTTAGTATATCATCGTTATGGCGAATTAGATCTTGGTGAAAACACTATTCTTATCATCGTTGGTGGAGAGCATAGAGAAGAAGCTTATGCGACCTCCAGAAGTATTCTTGAAAGAGTAAAAGCTGAAGTACCAGTATGGAAAAAGGAAATCACCGTAGATGGTGAGCACTGGATCGAAGAAGAATAAGAGAGACTAAGAGAGGTTTAAATATATGGATAAAGTAATAAATTTTCTTCAGGAATTAGTTAGGATAAAAAGCACTTCAGGTGATGAGGAGAAATTATCCAAGTTTATAAATGATAGATTGAGGGATCTTGGATTTGATGATTTTTTTATTGATGATCTTGGTAATGTTGTAGGAAAGATCGGTTCTGGAGATCCTAAAATTATGTTCGAAGCCCATATGGATAACGTAGGCCCTGGTGATGTTAAAAACTGGAAGGAAGATCCTTATTCTGGCGAAATAATTGATAATGAGGTTTACGGTAGAGGAAGCGTGGATATGAAAGGAGCTATAGCTTCTATGATATATGGAATAAGAAATGCGAAGAGGTATATTCAGGATCATGATGGCTCCGTTTATTTTGTTGGTGTAGTTCATGAAGAAACTGCTGAAGGAGCGGCAATAAAGCATGTAATAGATAACTATGTAGATCCGGACTATTTTGTTCTCGGTGAACCTTCAGGATTAGATATCTGTATAGGGCATAGGGGTCGTGCAGTTATCCAGATCGATACGTATGGAAGTACTTCTCATGCTAGTATGCCAGATCTTGGTGATAATGCTGCTTATAGCTTAATAGATATATTAAATGAAGTAAGAGAATTAGAATTAGATGAAGATGATCTTCTTGGAGAGGAATCATGTGCCTTAGTCCATATCTCTTGTGAACCTGGATCTGGACCCGTTGTACCGGATAAAGCTAAAGCCATTCTCGACTTCAGAATAATAACAGAAACTACAGAAGAAGATCTACAGAAGAAGATCGAAAGTATAGCACTTGATAAGGGATTAGATGCAGATGTTAGCACTGTTTCGGAAAAACTTAGATGTTTTACTGGTGAGGAAATTATTGTAGATTATTTTTTTCCGGGTTGGATAACTGAGGATAAAGAGTTTATCTCCTCTGTTGAAAAATCGGTTAATTTTATTGATGATTTAGAGGTTAGGGCTTGGACATTTAGTACTGATGGTGTTTATACGGCTGGTGAGAGGGATATCCCTACTATAGGGTTTGGTCCTGGAGATGAAGAAAAAGCACATCAACCTGATGAAAGTATAGAAGTTGAGGAGATCAATGAGGCAGTGGAAGGGTATGAAGAAATTATTAAGAATTTATTGGGTTAAATAATGTCTGAGAATTGGGCTGGGATCATCACTATTGGTAATGAGTTGCTTTCTGGCGATACGGTGGATGGTAATTCTGCTTGGCTAGGTAAAGAATTAATGGGTCTTGGGATTAAGGTTAGGAAGAAGACAACGGTCAGGGATGATGTTCAGGATATTGGGGAGGCTGTTAGAAGTTTTTCGGAGGATTTTTCTTTAGTGATTGTTTCTGGTGGTCTTGGCCCTACTCATGACGATGTTACTTTGGAAGGAATTTCTAGAGGTCTGGATAGAGATCTTGTGAAGAATGAAAAGGCTTATGAATGGATTAAATCTGATTATAGATCTTTATATGAGGATGGCGTTATTAGTTCTGTTGATATGTCTGATGAGAGGGTGAAGATGTCTTATTTGCCTGAGGGATCTGAGCCTTTAAGGAATGGTGTGGGGACTGCTCCTGGAGTAAGAATTGATGATAATTTTGTTTTACCAGGTCTTCCGGATGAGATGAAGGTTATGTTTAGATCGGAGGTAGTGCCGCGTGTTAAGGAGATGGGTCTGGTTGATGAGTTATTTGTTAAAAGTTTTGCTGTTGATGTTGATGATGAGTCAAAGTTTGCACCATATTTAAAAGAACTGAAGAGTGATAGTGATGTTGAGATACATTCTTCTCCTCATGGGATTGGTGAGGGAATTAAGATCGTTTTAACAGGATCAGAAAAAGAAGTAAAGAGACTTGAGAAGAAATTAAGATCAGAAGATATCGATATTAAAGAAATAAGCAGATAATTAGATGGGATTATTTATGGAGCTTCAAATATCTAAAAAGGAGATTTTGGATAAGGTAAGAGAGATTGATGGTGTAGATAAGATAGCTCTGCAGTCTCCAGATGGTTTAAAGGATGAAGAATTAGAGATTTCACGTTATCTAAAGGAGAATGGATATGATACCTATATTTATCCTCGTACATTTGGTGCCTGTGATCTGGCGGATAGATCAGCAAAGAAGGTTGGGTGTGATTTACTGGTGCACTTGGGTCATGCGCCGATGCCTGTATCGACTGAGATGCCAGTTATCTTTGTTCCTGTTTTCATTGAGGTAGATGAGCTAGAAGAAAAGATCGATCAGAATCTTGAAGAGATAAGTGGTCTTGGAGATTCTATTGGGTTGGTTTCAACGGTTCAGCATGTGAAGGACTTATCTAAGGTTAAGGAATTTTTGGGTAGTAAGGGCTTTGATGTGAGAATGGCTGAAGGAGACTCTAGGAATGCGTATGAGGGTCAGGTACTTGGATGTAATTTTTCGGCTGCCCATCGTATTAAAGATGAAGTTGATGGTTATTTATTTATCGGGACTGGTGTTTTTCATCCTAAGGGGATGGCTTTATCTACTGAGAAGAGTGTTGTTTCGATTGAGCCTTTTGGAGGTAAATCTGAGGTTATCGATCGGGAGGATCTTCTTCGTAAAAGATGGGGGCAGGTTGCGAAGGCGAAGGATGCGGATAATTTTGCCGTTATTTTATCAACTAAGAAGGGCCAGCTTAGGCTTCGGGAAGCGGATGTTGTTGTCGAGAAGTTAGAGGAGTATGGTAAGAGGGTTGAGAAGATTTTTATGGATCATATTTTTCCAGATCATCTTATAAATTATCGGTCTTTTGATGCTTATGTGGTTGTGGCTTGTCCGAGGATACCTATAGATGATTTTGGTCGATTTGATAAGCCTGTTTTGTCTCCGGGTGAGGTTGATGCTGTTTTAGGGTCTGATGATTTGAGTATGGATGAGATTGAAGGTGTGGAGTCTGATCTTTCTATTGATCAGTGTTCTAATTTAATTAATCTTGGCTAGTTGGTGGCTATTTTTGAGGAAGAAGAATTTAGCTATTTTATTATCAAAGTTGGAAAGTTATGATGATCCTAAGGCTGGTTATGAGCAGTATTGTACTCCTGGAAGTGTTGCGGCGCATTTCCTTTTTAGAGCTGCTAATGATTTTAATATTAGAGATAATGTGGTGGTTGATCTTGGTAGTGGGACTGGTAGATTATCTATTGGGGCTTCAATAGCTGGAGCTGATAGGGTTATCGGTGTTGAGGTTGATGATGATGCGGTGGAGGTTGCTAGAAGGAATTTGGAGAGTATAGATGATGAGTACTCTAATAAGATCGAATTCTTAGTAAATGGTGTGGGGGGAGTTGATCTTCCAGATGTTGATACTGTAGTTCAGAATCCTCCTTTTGGTTCACAGTTATCAAACAAGAATGCGGATAAAGAATTTTTAAAGAAGGCATTTATGATATCTGATCATGTTTATTCGATTCATTTGGCGAAAGAAGGAGTAAGAAACTTTTTAGAGAGTTTTTCGAGTGATCATGGCTGGGGTATTGATTATCGTGAGGAGGTAGGTTTTAATATTCCCGGTCAGTATTCATTTCATAGGTCGGAGAACAAAAAAATTAAAGTTGATATATATCATCTGATTCAGGATTTATAGTTAATAGATTATATTTTTGAGGATTTGGAGGTTTGATGTTATGAGTGATAAAAAGAAAGAAGATAAGAGTATTACTACTCCTGGAGAAGCTCTTGGAGTTATAGAGGAATATTTCCCAGGTAAAAATGTTATAAATGATAAGGGCACCTTATTATCTGCAATACCTGGTGAAGTAGATCTTGATGAAGAAAATCATGAAATAAATGTCTACTCCTCGATTGATACCCCCAAGATAGATAAAGGAGATATAATTATAGGAATGATTGATGGAGTGAGAGATAGTATTTGCTTTGTGGATATGGCAAGAAAGTTAGGAGATCTTGACCGGGAACTTCCAACATCTGCAAGCGGTACTGTACATATTTCAAACGTTAGTGACGACTACATTGAATCAATGACTGATCAATTTAGGATTGG
Organism: uncultured Thermococci archaeon; assembly: GCA_964436705.1. GTDB lineage: Archaea > Methanobacteriota_B > Thermococci > Thermococcales > CAYNOZ01 > CAYNOZ01. Next base: position 9,843 of record CAYTEI010000009.1, on the reverse strand, counting down.
AGATATAATAAGAGCTAGAGTAATAGACTCTGCTAAGGAATACGTCGATCTTAGTACTGAAGGAAATTCCTATGGAGTAATCTTAGGAATTTGCGTTGAATGTAGAAGTGAAATGGAAAGAAAGGGAAACAAGTTAAAATGTCCCGAATGTAACCATGTTGAGGATCGGAAGATTTCAAAACACTACAGATCAGAGGAGGCTCTCAAATGACTGATGAATCAAAGCGAATTGAAATATTGAAGGAAGAAGAGACTGAAAACGGGAAAAAAATTGAATTTTTTATTCACAATGAAGTAAGAACTTTTACAGATCTATTATCGGATACTCTTCGGAATAGGGATAATGTACTCAGTGTTGCAAGTAAGGTAGATCACCCCATACTTAATAAGAAACATCCAAAACTATTTTTAGAAGTGGAAGAAGGTGAGCCACTTGATGAAATAAAAGAGGCTCTAAAGCAAATCGATGAAAGGAATCAGGAATGGTTACAAGAGATCAAAAGCTCTCTAGAATAGATTCCCTATCCAGACTGGGGGATCCTCTTACCAATTTTATTTATTCTCTAGCAAGAACGCAATTCTCAGGATCAATACAAGGAGATAAAATTTCAAATTCTTCTCTCGCAATAGCTCTAAGAAAATCAGGTCTCAGAGATTTAGCCCCAAGTCGAGCCGATAAACACTTACTAGGAGACTTTGTAGAAGCAATAATATATTACGCATGGGAAAACGAACACTTGGAAATAGAAGAAGCCGTAGAAATAATAGCAAAAAACCTAACAGAAGACCTAAACCATCGAAGAAAAGGAAAACAAGTAATAGGAAAAGCCTTTTCAGAACTACTAACCCACCTCAACCAAAAAACAGACCTAAAAAAATTCTACAAACCATGAAACAAAAAATCCCAAACCAATCTCACAAAAAAAGAAAAAAATACAAACAAAAAAGATGGAACCTACTGAAAAAACAAAGAAAAGAATCCTTAAAATCAATGAGAAAGATAAAAAGGCTATCCCCACGTATCTATGGAAGTATAGCTAGAGGAGATATAAATCAAGACAGCGACATAGATATCATAATACCGCACAAGGTACCAAGCTACAAACTAGAAACAAAATTAGACTACCAAAAAAGAAGAATAGTTCAAGCAACTCCAGGATCACTAATAAAAGGACATATAATAATTGAACCAGGAATAGAGGTAGTTTTTCCTCTTGTTGATTCGAAAGGAAATGAAATGGATTTTTACAAATTCGGAGGACAATTAACCCACCAAGGACTTGAAAATGATCATATGAAGAGAGTTCCTGGGGTTGATAAACGTTTGGTATTAATAGAACCAAAAGAAGAAGGACATCTTGAAAAATCTATCCTAGGGGAGGAAGGAAGAGTAGCGAAAAAACTAGGGATCAGCATTGAAATGGTAAAAGAAAGAATTAGAGTTCTAAGAAGAAGACAAGAGGTAGGAAGGACAGGGGTTTATCTTAGCCGTGAACTAGCTCCGGAAGAGTCCTTTGAGGATTTATTAAGAAGTTTAGCTAAGAATGACTCTAATATACGAAGGTTGTAGAGAGGTAAAAATTTATGGATATTGATCAAAGAAAACTTGAATACTTGTTATTCGTTGTGTCAGGTCTAATATTATTTGCTATACTTTATAGTTATTTCGTTTAATAGAATAGAGGAAAGAAAGATTATTATGGTTTATTTTCTTTCTAGTTCTTTAATTAGTTTGACTTTGTAGGTTTTACCGCTTTTATCTTTTTCTATGATTCCTTTCTTTTCTAGTTCTGTAAGTATTCGGCTTATTGTAGGTCTTGAGTAATTAGTCTCTTCTGGTAATAATTCTTGTTTCATTATTCCATTGTGTTCCTGTAGGGATTTAACGATTTTTTGCTCTTTCTCAGTAAGTACCTCGAATGGAACTCTAGATCGACCCCACTTATTCTTACCATATACTATAGCTCCAACAACTCCAATTAAGATCGATATTAAGGCAATACCTATATCTTTGAAATCAATTCCTCCTGATGTTCGGTCTTCGAGTATTTGGGTGGCGTTTTTATCGGGGCTTATCTCTGAGACCTCGTATCCAAGAGATTCAATCTCATTAAGAACTTCTTCCTGTATGTTGGGATCTAGTACGACTACTTGATCTGTTCTTAGTTCTTCTAGAGTTAATCTGGTTTCGTCGGGAAGTTCATCTTTTCTTGTTAGTAGTATTGGGTAACCATCCATACCTGCTATTCTGGTGCCTGCTTTTGCTAGTTCTTTGCTTTCACCGTTTCCTAAGTATACGGTGCTTGATGTATCCCATATTTTTAGTGTTTGTTTTGATATTAGGTTGTATATTTCTTCGTGTTTGGCTTGGTCTATTAGTTCGCTTGCGGGTATGTCTTCTCCAATTCTTGCTACCTCATATCCATTTCTTATCAATTCATCTCTTACTGATTGGTCCAGGGATCCTCCGACTAGGAGAACTCTATCAACGCTTAGTCTTTGTAGGGCTGTGAGGGTGTAATCGGTTACGGAGTCTTGTTTTGATAGTAGTAGTGGTGCTCCCCAGCTTGATGCGAATTCTGCTGCGACGCTTGCTGCTCCGTAGTCTTGTCCTTTGGCTATGAAGGCTCTGCTAACTCTTTCATTGTTCCAGTATTCGACGGCGAATCTTGATGCGGTTTCATATCGGAACCAACCTCCGATTCTTTCCACATTATATTCTAGATCCTCTAGACTTGTTTCTATTTCTGGTGAGATTGCTTCGTCGCTTCCTACTATGAGTACGTTGTTTGCTCCGAATTCTTTGTGTGCTTCTAGTTGGGTTTTGGCGCTTTGTGAGAGTGAGTCTGGTGTGGTGCTGATAATTGGTACTCTTCCTATGGATGAGTATGGTCTTACGATGATTTGGTCTATTGGGTCGTCGTTTCTTACTAATATTATATCTGCGTCTCCTGCTATGTTTTCTTCTGGTTGTGCGGTTGCTTTTGGTAGGTTTGTTAGGCTTATTGTTAAGAGAAGGATGAATAGAATTGTTGTGAGTTTTTTCTTCATTTTATCTATTCCTTTTTAGGTTTCCCAGGTTTTTCCTGGTTCTATTATTTTTATTTTTGCCTTTTCGTTATTTAGTTTTGTTGGGTCTGCTTCTACGGCTTCGAAGGTGTCGTAGTGCATTGGTATTACGGTTTCTGGGTTTATTAGGTTTATGGCGTAGTTTGCTTCTTTTACTCCCATTGTGTAGAAGTCACCGATTGGGAGCATAGCTATTTCTGGTTCGTATAGTTCCCCTATTATCTCCATATCTCCAAATACTGCAGTATCACCTGCGTAGTATATAGTTGTATCATCTATTTTGAATACGAATCCTGCCGGATTTCCTCCTGATACTCCTGGCTCAATATTTGCCGAATGTTTGGCATCCACCATAGTGACTTCGATGTCTTCAACGTAGGTGGTTCCACCAATATTGATTCCTACAGTTTTTATTATATCTGATTTATCTGCTAGTATTTCAGCTAAATCGAATATCGTGACGAGGGTTGCTCCGGTTTTTTCGCAGATTTCAATTGCATTTCCTACATGGTCTTCATGTCCATGGGTTACAAGAACAACGTCTGCCTCATCGACGTCCCTTAAGCTAATAGGGGAATTTGGATTCTCCAGGAAAGGATCAATGTATAATGTTTTTTCTCCTTCAACTTTGAAAGCTGAATGTCCTAAGTAAGTAATGTTAACCATTATATCACAGATCATTTATTGCCTTTAATAAATAAAAACCCTTTGGAGATACAAATTATTCGTATTACCACATCTTTTCTGATGATTTTTTATCACAGATATTTATAACTTAGAATTAATACTTGGTTTATGGGATTGTGATGTCAATACTTGATGTTGACTATATTACGGAAGACGGAAAACCAGTTATAAGATTGTTCCAGAAAGACGGGGAAGAAGCATTTATGGAGGAAGATACTGATTTTGAACCGTATTTCTACGCTAGAACCAATGAAAATATAGAGAAAACTAGTGAAGACATAGAGAAACTAGATCTTGAGGGGATCGTGGGGGTTGAGGTTGTTGAGAAGTCTTTTTTTGGTGATCCTGTTGAGGTTGTTAGGATTACTGCGGGTCATCCGCAGGATGTTCCTGATCTTCGGAGTGCAGTGAGTGATCTTGATTCTGTTGAGGATGTTTATGAGTGTAGGATTCCTTTCACTCGTAGATATATTATTGATAATGATTTTGTGCCCTTGGAGAAAGATTTGGATTTGAAGGGGCTTGCGTTTGATATTGAAACTTTTGATGATCAGATTTTGATGGTTAGTTTTTCTAGTCAGGACTACGAGAAGGTTTTATCGACTAAGAGTATTGGTAAGGATTTTGTGGAGGTTGTTGGTGGTGAGGCGGAGTTGTTGCGGAGGGTTGAGGAGGTCTTTTTGGAGGTTGATCCGGATGTTGTGATTACTTATAATGGGGATTCTTTTGATTTTCCTAGGTTGGAGGAGCGTTGTGATGAGTTTGGGGTTGATATGGGGATTGGTCGTGATGGTTCTGGTGTTGATGTTAGTTATAGGGGTCGTAGGCGGCAGGCTAGGATTAAGGGTCGTCTGCATGTTGATTTGTTCCCTATTGTGAGGAGGAATCTTGATCTTCCTAGTTATTCTTTGGAGAATGTTTATGAGTCTGTGATGGGTGAGGAGAAGCCTGATCTTGAGTGGGAGGAGATGGAGAGGATCTGGGGGGATGGGAATGATTTGGAGATGGAGGGTCTTGCGGAGTATTCTTTGTCTGATGCTGTGGCTACTTATGAGGTTAATGAGGAGTTTTTTCCTTTGCAGCTTGAGATGACTAGGTTGATTGGTCAGTTGACTGATGATATTAGTCGTTCTAGTACTGGTAAGCATGTGGAGTGGTTGCTTCTTCGTAATGCTTTTAAGAGGGATGAGTTGGCTCCTAATAAGCCGCAGGATAATGAGTATGTGGAGAGGCGTAGGGATAGTTTTATTGGTGGGTATGTGAAGGAGCCTGTTCAGGGGCTTCATGATGATATTGTTTATCTTGATTTTAAGTCTCTGTATCCGTCTATTATTGTTGAGCATAATGTTTGCCCTACTACGCTTGTTGGTGGTGATGGTGATCCTCCCTTTGATTTCTCTCAAGAGGAGGAGGGCTTTATTCCTAGTATTTTGAAGGATTTGATTAAGCAGAGGTCTAGGGTTAAGGATGAGATGCAGGGTCTTGATTCTGGTAGTAAGGAGTATAGTCGGTTGGATTTTCGTCAGAGGGCTTTGAAGATTTTGGCTAATAGTTTTTATGGTTATCTTGGTTATCCTGCTGCTAGGTGGTATTCTAAGGAATGTGCTGAGAGTGTTACGGCTTGGGGTAGGCAATACATAGATGATTCGATTAAGAAGATTGAGGATGAGGGTTTTGAGGTTCTTTATGCTGATACGGATGGTTTTTATGCTGTTCATCCGGATAAAGATTTAGAAGGAACTAGGGAGAGGGTTAAGGAGTTTTTGGATCGTATTAATAATGAATTACCAGGTATGTTGAAATTGGAGTATGAGGGTATCTATAAGAGGGGTTTGTTCGTTACTAAGAAGAAGTATGCAGTGATAGATTCTGATAATACTATTACTACTAAGGGATTAGAGATAGAGAGGAGAGATTGGAGCGAAATATCTAAGGAAACTCAGAGCAAGGTTTTGAGGGCTCTTCTTCAACATGGAAGTAAGGAGAAGGCTCTGGAGATCGTTAGGGGTATAGTTGATGATTTGAAGGATCACGAGATTTCGGAGGAAAAGTTACTTATTAGGAAGCAGTTAACGAAGGATCCGGACAAGTATAAGTCGAAGGGCCCGCATGTACAGATTGCCGAAAGAATGAAGCAAAGAGGAATAGAAGTAGAACCAGGAACAGTTATCTCATACATCGTGGCAGAAGGAACAGGGAACGTAGGGGATAGAGCTAAAACCATGGAAAAATTCGAGGAAAGCACAATGGATTACGATTCAGATTACTATATTGATAAACAAGTTATCCCCGCTGTTTCAAGAATTCTTAAAACTTTTGGATATGGTAAGGAAGATTTGAAGCATGATCAGACTGGTCTTGATGAATGGATGTAGATGAGTGATAATATGGGAGGAAAAGCCAACCTAGAAGAATTAAGAAGATACGTATTCAATAGAACCGGAGCGAAAAGAAAAGACGTCTTAATGGGGCCAAAATACGGGGAGGACACAGGAGCAGTAAGTATTGGTGACGAAGTGCTCGTTGTTAATTCTGATCCTATTGTTTATGCTGCGGATAGGATCGGGTTGCTGGGAGTTAATATTGCAAGTAATGATATTGCGGCAAGTGGGGCGGAGCCAAAATGGCTAACTAACACAATATTCCTTCCAGACGACAATGAAGAGGATTTGGACATTATCACTAAGCAGATTAGTGATGAGGCTGAGAGAAAAGGAATATCAATAATTGGTGGTCATTCAGAATACGTTGAAGATATTAGTAGACCTATAATATCAATGACATGCCTGGGAACCACTAATAATTACATATCAACTAGTGGAGCAAAACCAGGAGACTATATAATTCTAACTAAGGGTGCGGGGATAGAAGGAACTGGAATAATAGCTACGGACTTTAAAGAAGAGATAAGAGGAGAAGTTTCAGGGGAGATTATCAGTAGGGCGGTGAGTAGGTTAAATGATCTTAGTGTTTTGGAGGATTCTAGGGTTCTACGGGATTATGCTTCTTCGATGCATGACCCAACCGAAGGAGGATTAATAGATGGATTATTAGAACTAGCAAATGCATCAGGAGTGGAACTAAGGGTTAAGAGGAATAATATTATAGTTCCAGAGGAAACCAGGGAGTTATGTAGTGTGATGGGTGTGGATCCCTTGAAGATATTTAGCAGTGGCGCATTAATAGCAACAGTACCAAAAGAAAAAGCAAGAAAAGCACTAAAAGAAGTAGTTAATATTGGAATGGATGCTTCTGTTATTGGTGAGGTAGAGTCTGGTTCTCCAAAGCTAGATATTGATGGGGAGATATTTGAGGAATCTATAAAGGATGATCTTTATTCTTTGTGGGAATAGATAATGATGGATGAGACACTACTATATGAAGTAAATTCACGTAGAAGAGGGAAATCAATCGGTATTAACCCATTTCCTGGGAAAAATATTTGCAGTTTCGATTGTATTTATTGTTTTAGAGGGGAAACAACTGGTAGTGAGGCGGTGGATCTTGTTTCTTCGAGTGATGTTCGTGGGGCTTTGAGTGGACGTAATTTTTCGAGTGTTGATAGTGTTGATTTTAGTGGGACTGGTGAACCAACTCTGCATCCTAGGATTGGTGATTTGATTGGGGCTGCGAGGGATATAGTTGGTGATCAAGTGGATCTTGGAATCTTCACGAATTCCTCCACACTAACCGATCCAGGAATACGTAGATCCTTGAATGAGCTAGACACCGTCGAAGCCAAGCTAGATACACCCTTCAAACAAGAATTTCAGGTGATAAATAAGCCATTTAAGACCAGCTACGCCGATATTGTAAATGGATTAATAGATATGGGTGAAGAGTACGCCGGCAAACTAAACATCCAAACCACACTACTAAAACACAACCAAAAAACCAACACAACAAAAAACCACGCCAAAAAAATGGCAAAGAAACTAAAAAAGATAAATCCCGACGAAGTACATCTATACACAATTTACAGAGAACCACCCAAAAAAACAATAAGAAAAGTAACAAAGCCGGAAATGAAAAGGTATGCGAATATTTTGAAGGATAAGGGTTTGTTGGTTGAGACTTATCACTAAAAAGGACTCTTATTTGAAATCCGGTATTACTTATCAGGATAATTGTTCAGTGATCGGGATTGGTCGTAATTCTTAAATCGAATAAGTCTTTCTAAGTAAATAAGATAAGATATTAATACATAACTTTTTAGTTGGAGGTTTATTTATGAAGATTTCAATTGTTGGCACTGGTTATGTAGGATTAACCGCAGGAGTAGGACTAGCAACCAAAGCCCACGAAATAATAACAGTCGATAAGGATAAAACAAAAATAGATATGATAAATGATGGTGAACCACCAATACACGAAGAGAACATGGATAAATTGCTAAAAGAAGTAGTTAAAGACGGAAGGCTTCGCGGTACAGTAGATACTGAGGAGGCGGTGAGGAACACGGATGTAACATTTATCTCCGTAGGCACACCAACCAAAGAGGATGGGGGGATTGATCTTTCCTACGTAGAACAGGCATCCAAAGACATAGGGAAGGCATTAAGAGAGAAAGATGAGTATCATGTTGTTTCTTGCAGATCTACAGTTGTTCCCACTACTACGGAGGAAGTAGTTATACCAGCTCTGGAAGAGGAATCTGGTAAGAAAGCTGGAGAAGACTTCGGTGTATGTATGACACCTGAATTCCTAAGGGAAGGAGCTGCACTAGATGATTTCCTGAATCCTGATCGTATAGTGATTGGTGAGTTGGATGAAAGATCTGGGGATGTAATTGAGGGGGTTTATAGTGATTTTGATGCTCCTATTGTACGTACAGGTCTTAGGGCTGCTGAAATGGTTAAGTATGGTTCTAATTCTTTTCTGGCTACGAAGATCAGCTTCATTAATGAGTTGGGTAATATCTGTAAGGATTTAGGCATAGATGTTTATGAGGTTGCTGAGGCTATAGGGATGGATCACCGCATAGATGAAGACTTTTTGAGGGCTGGCGCTGGTTTTGGGGGGAGTTGCTTCCCAAAAGATGTAAGAGCGATCATAGAACATGCGAAGGATCTTGGTAGTGATCCGGAGCTTTTGGAGTCAGTTATTGATGTGAATGAGGATCAGAAAACTAGGTTGGTTGATATGTTGGAGGATCGTATGGATTTAGGAGGGAAGAAGGTTGCGGTGCTTGGTTTAGCGTTTAAGCCTGGAACAGATGATATCAGGAAGTCTCCGGCTATTCCTATAATTCGGGAGTTGAAGGATAGTGGTGCTAGTGTTGTTGGTTATGATCCTGAGGCTATGGGGAATATGAGGGAGGTTTATCCGGATATTGAGTATGCGGGTTCTGCTAGGGGTGCTCTTAGTGGTGTTGATGCTTGTTTGGTTGTGACTGCTTGGGATGAGTTCTTTGATCTTAGTAGTGATGATTTGCCGGAGGTTACTTTTGAGGGTAGGAGAATGGGTCTTGGTGAGGGAATTGCTTGGTGAATAGGTTCTTAGGTTCTTGTTTGGTTTATATTAAGCAATAGGAAAGCGTATAATGGGATTGACGAAACTTTGAATGGGATTAGTAGGTTTGAGAAAGAGGTGGAGCAATGGATAAAGAAGAGGTGAAGAGTGACTTCAGGTTCTTGGAAGATGATGTGCTCGCAGTACTACTTTATGGGAGTCAGGTTAGTGATGAATCTCATGAGAGGAGTGATATAGATGTTTGCCTTGTTGCTCCGGGAAAGGATTCTTGGAAGCTTCTTAAGAAAGTTTTTCAAAATATTAATGTTGAGGAGAAGGAGTATGATGTGAGTGTCTTTAAGGATCTTAAGCTCATTGTTCAGCATTCTATTATAGAGGATCATGAGGTTGTTTACTGTGATGATATTCCTGAATTATCTAGTTATTTCTATGAGTACCGTAAGAAGTGGAAGTATCAGGCAGTGAATAGGTTAAGAACTTAGGGGGATTTGTTTTATTAGTTTTTCTTATGCACTAGATCTGTGTTGAATATTTTTTTGTTATTTCTCTGTGTATGTATACTCTTATTTCCGGTGGCCACCGCTTCTGGGGGTGCCTCTTTTAGGTTATTCTTTG